>CANHCV010000064.1 GCA_947459245.1 Bacteroidota bacterium | reverse complement strand
TTCCGATGTTCCCATTGGATATTTTCACATTATTAGCTGTAGCACCAATACTATTGGTAGAAACATCAACAAATAAAGGTAAGGTTGGTGCAATGCTACTCGAGAACAGTGCTGTACCATTCCGATAGTATTTAACCACATTATTTTCTATAGCAATTTTTAAAATATCGCCGCTGGCGTAGTTGCCAAAAGCACCACGATCATTTCCTGATTCATAAATACGGAGACCGCCACCATTCTGAAGATAAAAGGCATATTGAATGGAAGTAAAACTACTATTTACATCCGTGGCGCTTAAACCGATCATTCGATCGCGATTTGTTTCTGCTGCGGTGGTTTGCATGTAGCCATTGTTGCTTACCGACTGTAAGGAAAAGCCATTTCCATCCCAAAAGCTATTGTTTGTGAGTTTGGTTAAGGTATTTCCATTGATGGTGTTGCGAAGTGATGATGCTGAAATAGACCATGTTACATCCTCCAAAGCCTCTTTACATGCACTGGATGAAGGTGTGCCTGTGATGTAAAAACTATTATTTAAAGTTTGATCTATATTGCCAATCACAATCTGGTTTGATTGATACAATGAATTTGGCAGGCAACCATCGCTACTTGAGGTTAAAACACAAGAAATACTATCACCATCTGCCAACGAGGTATTGATGTAGGTATTAGAGTTTGTTCCCACCATAACACCGTTTAAAGTCCATTGGTAGGTTGGGGACGTTCCTGCGGCGGTAGCGGTTGCCGTAAATACACCTACATTTCCATTAGAAATTTTTACGTTGTTTACGGTAGCGCCAATACTATTGGTAGAAACATCAACAAATAAAGGTAAGGTTGGTGCAATACTACTCGAAAACAATGCTGTGCCATTCCGGTAATACTTAACCACATTATTTTCAACAGCAATTTTTAAAATATCGCCGCTGGCGTAGTTGCCAAAAGCACCACGGTCATTTCCTGATTCATAAATACGGAGTCCGCCACCATTCTGAAGAAAAAAAGCATATTGTATGGAACCAAAACTATTATTTACATCCGTGGGGCTTAAACCGATCATCCTGTCACGATTCGTTTCTGCTGCGGTGGTTTGCATGTAGCCATTGTTACTTACCGACTGGTAGGAAAAGCCATTTCCATTCCAAACACCATTGCTAATAGTTTTAACTAAAGAGTTGCCAGTAATGGTGTTTCGCACATTCGAACTTGCTGTAACCCAAACTACATTTTCAACAGCTTCTTTGCACGCAGAGCCAACTCCTGTTCCTCTGATGAAAAAGTCATTGCATTGAGCGAATGAAGTTGAATAGAAAAAAAACAACATTGCCCCAATGAAAAAAGTGCTTCTTAAACGATGAGTGTTATTTTGAAAAATACCCATCATTTTTGCATTTTTAACGAGTTTTGAAAAGTAATTGGCCATATTATTTTCGTTTGCGTTGCAAACATATAGTTAATTTTTTAAATGTGCAAGAAATTTTAATTTGTTGCTAAAAAATTAACATAAAAAAGGGGGTGCCTCAAATTTTGAGGTACCCCCTTTCGCAAAAAAATGAATTGGTTACTTAATCAACTTGTAGTTGCCCATTCCTTCATTGGTTTGAATCCGAAGGAAGTAAGCCCCTTTGTTTAAATTCTCAGTGTTCAATGTGGTTTGTACAACCCCATTTTTCATACCTAAATCCAAACGCTGAATTAGTTTTCCTTGGATATCCATCAACTCAATGGTTACATTGGACGATTTTAGCAATTCAAATTGTACGTTAACCAAATCATGAATAGGATTGGGGTAAACCAACGTATTCAAAAAATCGGACTGAGTGGATTGATTGACGGAAGCTAAAATGAAGGTGGAATGAATAACAAAATCAATTCCCGAAACATTAGGTGTTGAAGCACCTACAACAACATTCACATTTGCAGGGGTTAATCCTGGTACATCCATGGTTACCGAATAATTACCGGCCTCTACATCGGTAATGATATACTCCCCATTCATGTCAGATTCTGCTGTTCCAACAACTTGGTTATTGGCGTTTACCAAATAAACCAAGTATCCAGCCAAGGAATTTACTTTTCTTGAACCCATAAAGATGTGACCGCGAACAATGAACGGTCTGCTTGGACGTGTTGGCATTTTCGCTAGACGAATGTTCGTGTTCTGGCGTCCAGGACAAACGTTAATCGGCGTGGAAGAGAACCACCAAGTTGAATTTCCGAAATAAGTAGGTAAATAAAGGCGGAATCCAGGAGTTGTAGTATCGGCCATGGCTTGAACCAAATATTGTCCGTTACTAACACCATTGAAAACGTAATATCCATTGGCATTGGAACGAACGGTTTGACGAAGTGCCGTGCCTAAATTGCCAATTTCATACAAACGCACCCAAGCGTTATTTACGGCTAAATTCATGCTGTCACGGGTGATGTATCCAGCAATGGTACATGTCGTAGCATTATTCCCCAAGCGGATGGTATCGCATTTGTCGGAGCGGCAATTGGATGCAGAATCAAACATGGTTAAACATACCCGGAAAATTCCACTTTGATTGTAGGTTTTTGATGGATTAAGGGAAGTAGAACTTGTTCCATCTCCAAAGCTCCACGTATAATTTGCACCGGGTCCACCCATGGAAATGTTTTGGAATTGAACGGTGTTGTTTTGAACGGTGTAAGTGAAATTGGCTCGGCAATTGGGTGCGGTTGGAGTTCCTGAAATGCGAATTGAATCACAAATGGTATTTCTGCATACGGCTCCGTTGGAAGAATCAATGATGGTTAAACATGCCCAATATACCCCATTTCTAGTATAAACGTGGTTAATGACCGGTCCGGTACCAAACGTGCCATCTCCGAAATTCCAAGAATAAACGGTACGAGATGATGGGGTGGTTGAGCGACTGCTGAAAAGTACGCTGCGAGATGCTTGCAAAACAGAATAAGTAAACGAAGCTCGGCATCCGGTATTTGAACCACCACCACTAACGGTGAAACTATCGCATTTAATACTTGAGCACTGTCTCATTGAATCTTGAATGGTCAAACAAATGGTATATGCGCCTGGATTAAGAGAAGCTGTAGTTAAGTTTGGGCCAAAGAAATTTTGAGTTGAACCATTTGCTTGAGTTAGTGACCAACGATAAATGGTATTGGATCCCACTCCTGTAGAAGTGGATGTGAATACCCCTGTATTTCCTTGAATCGTTTTGGTGAAATTGGCCAAACATCCTGTTGTTGAATTTTGAATGACCACATTTTTACAAATGGTATCGTTGCAATTGGTATTCGGATTTGAAATGCTTAAGCAAACGCTGTAGGTTCCAGAAGCGCGGTATGTGTGCGAGGGATTTACTAAATTAGAACTGCTTCCATCTCCAAAACTCCAATTGAAAACCGTACCAGTTGCATTGGCTCCGGTTGAAGTATTGGTAAAACTTGCGGTTAATCCTGATGAATTACTTGTGAAATTGGCAACACATGCTGTTGTATTTCCGCAATAATTCAAATTTAAGGATACCGTTGGAGTATTGGGAGAATAGAATGCATTCGCGCTAACCAAAACTCCTAAGCAATTGAAGGTTGATGCCGTTACCATTCCTTGGGTTACCCTGCTGTTTACCGAAGCGGTATAACAACCGTTGGAATTGGTGGTTACCGTCATTGGTGGAACCATGCTCATGGAATCAAAACGGAGGGTAATGGTTTTATTGGCCAGATTTACACCGCCACCGTTCAACAGGCATCCGTTGATGGTAAATTGGTTTTGGCTGAAGCCCCAAAGCCCCACCAATACAAAGGCGAGGACAAAAATGTGTTTTAGTTTATTCATGGGTTTGTTTTTAATTTTTGTATAAAGGTTCCATCCAAAGACCTCAAAAGGTACAAACTGTTGCTTGATGGAAGCTGAAAATTGAAATGATTTCCAGGGAAAATTTGAAACGATTGTATAATGCGTCCAGATAAGTCGTAAACTTCAAATTGTCGAATTTCATAAGAACGATTCTCAAGTGAATAGGAACTTCCAACATTGGTTAATACAAAATTTGAACGATCGGCAATGGTTGGAATGACGCTGTTGGCCACCATTTTTACAACAACCGAGTTGGTTGCATTGGGAATTCCCCCGTTGAATTGAACATAAGCTGTGTTTTCAATGGAATCTCCATATCGAAGGCCTTGGCGAACCCCAGCGGAAAAGTACAAATAACCTTGCGACAAAGTGGGGTCATTGGAAGAATCCGGCAAAACGATGTTTGAAAAATCCCAACGAAGAACATTGCCGGATACACTGAATTGGAAAGGATGACTCGACGACCCAATTCGAATATCGGTTAAAGGAAGATTGGTATCCAACGTATCAATTACCGAAACATTGGACACCGTAAATCCGGTTTTATTCTGAAAACGAATGAAGTAATTGATGCGGCTTGTTGACGGTGAAATGAAGGTTGGATTAACGGATTTGAAGGTTGGTGAGATGTTGTTCGTTACGGATTGAACGATGTTAGATTTGTTGTCGGAAGGAAAAATATCCGAGATGTTTTGGGTTTCGGCCTCGAATTGCACAACCGATCCAGGAGGAATGCTGGATGGAATTCGAACATCTACAAAAATTTGCCGATCTTCTCTGATTTGAATGGATTGATAAATATCCCAGTACAAGGTGTTTCCAACGGTTCGACTCGGTGAAGGAACTGAACGGTAATGTTGTGTTCCTGAAGGTATTTCAAACTTAACCGAAAAAGAATCAACCGTTTCAGATCCCAAATTTTTCAAATGAATGGTGTACCGATCGATGCTGGAATTTAAAGCATTCCAACCATAAGGAGCCGAAGTCGTTACTTTTAAGTCGGTGCGATTCGGGAAAATCGTTTGGGGAATGTGGTAAAAAAACTTAGGCGCTGTATCAGAAGCTACATAGAATGTTGCGTTCTGTAAACATTTATTCTGAGTGTAATAATGACGGTAATCGTTGGTGTCCTTGAGCAAGGTAATCATGTGCAACATCCGAATGGGAATTCTAAAGGAATAATTCCCCAATGAATCGGTCATTGAATACTGTGGGTTATTCCCATTGGGCAAACTAATTTTTACCATTCGGTAGGGAAGCCCTTCTTCTGCAGGATCAAAATTGCAATTTTCGTTGGAATCATGAAAAACTTTACCGCCAACCCATCCTGTTTGAGCCATTGCACCAAAAGTCATTCCCAAAATGGAAATGAAGAATAGTGCTTTATAGATGCTCATTTTGGACATTATTTTGAATTAAGGTAATAACGAACAGAAACCCCTGCCTCAAATATACTCATTTCTCTGAAAATCAAACTGTTTTTGTTTGAAAATTTGACAGAAAAAGGTCGACCGATTTGTGCCCCAATTCCCCAATGTTCGGCCACACGCGTTTGAATCCAAATCGTAGATTTTCCAACCGCTTCCCAATCGATTTTTGAAGTCATATTTGTGGATTCCAAGGAAATGGGATCAATAATTTGATGAATGCCTAATTTTTGGAATCCCATTCCCAAATTCTGTTGAATTCCCCACTCCAAAGATGGGTTAATTTTCCAAGATTTGTAAATGCTTCCTTGAAGGTTCATTCTGCTTTGAGTCACTTCAATTTGTTCTTCTTTGTGAATTTGTCCTCGTGGACCAAGTGGAATATAGCCCAAAATTTTTCCAGTTGCACTGTCTAAAACAGGGATTTCTGTAATGTGATATTCAACTTCTTTTTTAAGCGTACTTGTTGAAACACCGCCACCAAATCCAAACCCAAAACCTTTGTTCAATGGTTTCATCCAAAGAATTCCCAAATTCATTTGCGGAATGATCTTCCAAACCTGAAGTGGATCCCAATGTTTGTTTTTCTCGCCGAAATACTCCAATTTCTGATTCGTTGAACCGGATAATAAACTCAATTGTAAAAAGTTGCGCTTCTTGTTGTTGGATTTAACGATCGGTAATTCATCCTTTCGTTGAAAGTTACCTTGAATCAATCTTGATTTGGATTTTAACGGGAAAAATTCCAAGTTTTCAACTAGAAGTTTTGCAGCAGGTTTTAGAGCTTCAGAATTTTCAAGATATTCTTGGTGATGAATGAAATTTGAATTCAATCTTGTACCATCCTTTTCAAGGGATTTTTTCAATTTTCCCTTCGTTCGAACCATTTTATTTGAACTCAAAAGAGTTGACTTCAATGGGTTGGTTTGGATTGGGATTGATGGATTTAAAGAACTTTTTGGGGACCTTGAATGGCTTTGAACCATTGAATTACGATCACCCAATTTTTTAGCGCGGAAAGAACTTGAACCTTCAGCAGGTTTAATGCCTTCAGGTTTTTTTACCAGTTTTGGTTGACCTTGATTTAGATTTCTTTTTGATTCAGATACAATACCTTGAAACTGTTGATCATTGTTCCAAAAATTTTGAACGGACCAACCCGAAAAAATGAGCAAAATCAAAATTGCAGCACGTTTGCTCCATTTTTTTAACAATACCCTATTCCAATGGGATCTAAATTCTTGGAAACTTAATCGACCAGCTTTAGGATATTGAGAACTTTGCGTTTGTAACCATTCATCGAGGGGATGAGCTATGGATTCCTGTTTTTCTTGGTATTTTAAAAATTCAGCAAAATCGGGGTCATCAATGGATTCTGAATGGGTTTGGTTTTTCAGCCACTGATCCAGGGGTTGATTTTCGTTAGCGAGGGCGGACTTTTCTTGAAACTCTTCAAAGGCAGGAACGTCATTTTCATTCACTTTGGAAAGTGAGGTATGTAGAAATTGATCAAGCGGATGTTTCATCCCATCCCTCCTTTCTCAATAATTTTTTCAACGCTGCTCGAGCCCGGTTCAATTGGCTTTTGGAAGTTCCTTCGGAGATGTTTAGTAATTCGGAAATTTCTTTGTGGGAATATTGCTCTACTGCGTACAAATTTAAAATGGTTCGATAACCAACCGGTAATTTGTGGATCAATCGAAGAACAGCATCGTATTCGTGGTCTTTTCGGTGAAGGGCTTCGTAATCGAGATCAAAATCTGGATCATGCCCCATGGTATCGTCGTTCCATTCCACCAAAATTTGTTTTTTAATGGCGTTAATGGCATTGTTAATCATCACCCGGGTAATCCAGGTTTCTAATTTAGCTTGCCCTTTGAACGTATGAATTTTGGTGAAAACTTTGATGAAACCGTCGTGCATCAAATCTTTAGCATCTTCAATTTTTGCGGTGTAACGTTTGCAAATGGAAAGCATTTTAGGTGCAAATCGCTCGTACAACACCTTACTGGCAAGCTGTTCACCGGCGATAACTCCGGCAATTAACAACTCGTCGGAATGGTATGTTTGTTCCTTTGCCCCCAAAAATGATCGTATGTTGATGCTAAAATCCAAATCGAAGTAAAGACGAGAAGATGAAAAATGGTTGCAGTTTTTACAGTGGAATTTCCAATTTTTCGGAAATCTTTTTCAATTGTTCCGCAACCATCGGATTTAAAGGAATTCCTTTTTCCATTCTTTCTGAATAATGTTCCATTTCTGGTTCACCTGGAATAATGACAGGAATGGTTTCAACGGCTGGAACGGAAGTTTTAAATCGATGAATCCAAGTTAAAATGGCTTGATCGTAGGAGGTGCGAGTTCGAAATGCTTCTGGATTGATGATCCAAAAGCAATGACCAATCCCCTTCCCTACTGTTTCCGTAGGCAAAGGCGCAAAAGCCGGGAAGGGCGGAACCCAAGGGCCAAAGTTTGCCCCACTTAAAACGCCCGAAAACAAATCAACCACAGCTGATAATCCGAAACCTTTGTGAACGCCCAACTCTTCGAAACTTCCTAGCGGAATCATCATTCCGCCTTTTTTCAAAATGGAAGGATCGGTACTCGGATTTCCATCAGCATCCATTACCCATCCTTTGGGGATGGTTTTGCCTTTTCTTTCCGCTATTTCCAATTTTCCATTGGCCGCAGCTGAGGTCGCTAAATCTACCACCACATGGCGGCCATCTGGACTTGGGAATGCATAACACATGGGATTAGTGCCCAACATCCGTTCTTTTCCTCCTGCGGGTGCAACAAACGCAGATGCATTCGTGAATGAAATGCCGATGAATCCTTCTGCAAGCGCTTTTTTCAAATGGGAATACGCAATTCCAAAATGGTTAGAATGATTCACTACCACCATTCCAATCCCACACTTTTTGGCCTTTTCTATCGCGATATCGGTTGCGAAGGACCCCGAAACCAGGCCAACTGCTGCATCAGCATCCAACGTTGCTGTTGCCAATGCTTCTGCTTCAAGATTGAAATGTGGATTGGGATTAATTCTTCCAACTTCAATTAAATTCAAGTAACCTTGCAATCGGGCTACTCCATGGGAATCAATTCCGCGCAAATCGGCTTCCAATAAATTGTTGGTCGCTAGCGCGGCATGATCTTCCGAAAATCCACTTTTTATCCAAACCCGATGAACAAAATCTCGCAGTTCTTCAAACCGAAATAATACATCTTCCATTATCGAATCCCTTCTACAAGAATATCTGCAATATGCATGACTTTCATTGGACTATTATTCTTTTCGAGGTAGGCTTTCAAATGAAGCAAGCAACTTAAATCGGAAGAAACCAAAAATTCAGCTCCTGTTTTTTCAGCTTCGATGCATTTTTGATCCCCCATTCCAACTGAAATAGGTTCGTACTTCGCAGCAAAAGTTCCTCCAAATCCGCAACATGTTCTATTATTCCCCAAATCTCTCCAATCAATGCCCTGAATGGGTTTCAATAGTTTTCGGGGTTCTTCGTAAATGTTGCATTCTCGAAGCGCAGAACAAGCATCGTGGTAAGTGATGCTCGCATCAAAACGCATGGAAGAAGTATCTACTTTTAACACGTTCACGAGAAAATCAACAAATTCAAAGGTGTTTTTTTTGATTTGTTTCCACGTATTTTGAAGGGATGAATTTTGAAATAAATCAGCATAGAAATTTTTGATCATTCCTGTGCAGGAACTCGAAAGAATAACCACATACCGATCATTGTTGAATTCACCGATAAACTTCTCGGCAACTTCTTGGGCTTCGGGCCAAAATCCCGCATTGAACGCCGGTTGCCCACAACAAGTTTGATTTTGATGGTAATGAACCTCGCAACCGTAGTACTCTAAAACACGAACGGCATTCATCGCACTTTGAGGAAAACATTGGTCCACGAAGCAAGGGACAAAGAAATCAATTTGAATTTTCTGGGACATGTTTAGGGCGTTGAATCATTTGAAACAAAATAAAACTAGCAACAAAAAAACCTGCCAACATTAAAGTAGAAACCCTCATGCTTCCGGTAATTTCGTTAACCACTCCAAATGCAAAAGTACCCAAAACGATACCTATTTTCTCGGTAAACTCGTACAAGGAAAAGAAAGAAGCGAGATCGGTGGAATCTTTGGGAATAAAGCGAGCAAAAGATGCTCTCGATAGCGATTGAATGCCTCCCATGATCAATCCAACAGCCAACGCCAATGCGTAAAATTGCATATCGGTTTGCAAATAGTAGGCTCCAATGCAAATTCCTACCCAAAGCAATACGCCTGCTTTTATTACTGGAATGTCTCCAAATTTATTGGACAAATTGGAAAACAGATAGGCTCCTCCAATCGCTACCAATTGAATCAGCAAAACCGTCATGATTAATTGGCCTGTTTCTAAATGCAATTCATTTTTTCCGAACAAAGTGGCTACAAACATTACGGTTTGAAGACCCATGCTCAACATAAAAAATCCGAAGATGAAAAAAGATAGTGATCGGTTTTTTAAAGCATACTGAAGCACTTTTTTCAGCTCTTTGAACCCGGCACCCAATTGATTGAATCCGCCCTTTCCTTTTGCTTTTTCAGCCGGTAGTCGTTTGAAAGTGATGAGCGAAAATCCAAACCACCAAAGTCCGGTTAACACAAAACCAATTCTAGATCCCAATCCAGCAAAATGCGATTTTACCAACTGATCCAATTCTTCTTTGGGTAAAGTTTGATCTAGCGTTCCACGAAATCCTTCCACGTCAAAGAAAAGTCCGGGAACTAAAATCATCACTAAAATTAAAATCAATAGGATGACCGATCCGATGTAACCATAAGAAAAACCTTTGGCCGAAACTTCATCGTATTTGTCGGGAGATGCAATTTCGGGCAAGAAACCGTTGTAATACACCAAGCTTCCACCCCACCCGATTCCTGCGAGCACGAATCCGATAACACCAATTTCAACGTGGTTGTTATCGAAGAAAAAGAGCGACATAACGGATAGGGAACCCAAGATGACGTAGAAGCGCATGAACTTCTTTTTGGCTCCGGTAACATCGGCCCATCCCGATAACAATGGGGCCAAAAGAGCCACCATGAAATAGAACAAGGTGCCGCAATAGGAATAAAGAGCTGTATTTAGGAACTCCATTCCAAAAATTTTAATGTAGTGCAATTGCTGCTCAGCGCCTTCCGAAATAACTTTTTCAATTCTTCCAGAATTTTGAGCGGCGGCTTTGGTTACGCCTTCGAAATATTGAGGAAAAATTGCCGTTGTAATAACCAAATTGAAAACCGAATTGGCCCAATCGTACATGGCCCAACCTCGAATGGTTTTTGGATTGTTCATCATGACATCAAAGGTAAAAAAAACGGCGGTTGTTTCACAACAGCCGCCGAATCCGGTGAAACGAATTCCACCTAACTAACCATGAAAAAGAATGCTCCATTAAAAATGGAGTTTCTATGGGGACGAATCCCCAATATTTTGAGGAAAAATCCTTTTTGTTTTCTTGGAACAAAGATAATCCAATGCGTCTTACTTTATTCTTTTTCTGTTCCTACTTCGTTGATATCAGATTTAATCTCTTCCATTTTGGGGAGTTCAGAAAGATCGTTGATTCCAAAATATTCCATGAAAAAGGGAGTTGTTCCATACAAAATGGGTTTCCCCGGCCCATCCCCTTTCCCAACAATTCGAATCAATTCCCGTTCCAAAAGTTTATGAACAGCAGAGTCGCAGTTGACTCCTCGAATGTATTCTAAATCGCCTTTTGTAACCGGTTGTTGGTAGGCGATCAATGCCAACGTTTCTAAAGCAGCCGGAGATAATCTTCGCTTTGAATTGTTTTTCAGAAGAAGACCAATGGCATCATGGTAATCGGGATTGGTAACAAATTTGAATCCACCGCCTGCTTCAATCAATTGAAATCCAGAGTTTTGATATTCGGTTTTTAATTTTCCAATTTCCTGAACCATGGAAAGCTGATTCAATTCCGAATCAGGATGCAATTCCTCCCAAACTTTTTGCAGTTGCTCCAACTCGATGGGTTCGGGGGAGGCAAAAATGAGCGCTTCTAAAAACGATTTAAGGTTCATTGCAACAAAGTTATTTTAAATCCCGATGGTTTGGAACAAAAGTTTTAAACTCGCCAAGGCTAAAACGATGGACATGATTTTTTTAAGTTGATGTTCCTTGCTTTTCAAGCTTCCCCATCGTGCTCCAAGAAATCCACAAACGAGAACAATGGGGAAAATCATCCAGAATGCTTGGGTTTGGTTTTGGATTTCAGGAATGGAGGTCGCTGCGAGTCCGCCCAAAGAGTTAACCACAATAAACCATGACGATTGGGCGGAAACCTCTTTGGAATTTCCCCACTTGCTGGCCATCAAAATGGGCGTTAACAAAATTCCACCTCCAATTCCCAGCATTCCCGAAAGCCAACCCAATCCACCTCCAATCAAAATCAATCCCCATTTTTGACTAACCGGAAATCTCCAGTCTGTTTTTCCTTTCCACAGTACCCAAGCAGAATACCAAAGAAAAAGCATCAAAATAACATTCAACCAACTTTCTTTGATTCCAAACCTTGAACCCAAATAAGCCATTGGAACGGAAAGTAGAATTAAACTGAGGAACGGCTTCAACTT
>CANHCV010000063.1 GCA_947459245.1 Bacteroidota bacterium | reverse complement strand
ACAAAAGAAATATCGGATGGATACTTGTTTAACAAACTGTTTTTATTTGCATTTACATACTCGTCGGCAAAATCAACGATGGTACCCTTATCAAGAAGGGAACTCCAAAAATTGCTATAGTTTGAAGTGTCGAGCGGGATGAAAAAATCGGGAGAAATTCCGCCTCCGTCGTAAACGGTACGCCCTTTTTTGGTTTTAAATGGTTTCCCTTTTGGCAATTGCGATTTCCCAAAGGCTTCTCCGTTTTCAAATCGTTTGTTCACATCCATTTCGAAGGCGTCCATATCCGAAAAGTCTTTTTGAATGCACCGGCCAGAAGGCGTGTAATACTTTGCCACTGTTAACCTCAATTGTGCACCTGAGGGCAGATCGAATTGGCCTTGAACGAGACCTTTCCCAAATGATCTTCGGCCATAGATTTGGGCACGATCTAAATCTTGTAGCGCTCCGGCAACAATTTCTGAAGCGGAAGCTGATCCTTCATCGATGAGAATTTTTAAGGGAATATTTAAGAAATCTCCGTCTTTGGAGGTTTTGAGCTCTTCTTTTTGCGCATGTAACCCTTTGGTATACGTTACCAATTCACCCGCTGCTAAAAACTGTTGTGCTACCTCCAATGCTGCCGAAAGAAATCCTCCTCCATTACCCCGAAGATCGAGGATAAGTTGTTTCATTCCTTCTGTTTCTAGTTTTTTCAAAGCCGTTGTAAATTCCTCGCCCGTGGTTGCAGAAAACTTATTGATACGGATGTAGCCGGTTGTTTTGTTTAAAAGGTAGGCGGCATCGATGCTAAAAATGGGTACTTTTCCTCGGGTAATGTTCAGTTTCTTATTGGCTGATCCACGTCGAATGATCTCAACCATCACTTTTGTTTTGTCTTGCCCTTTCAAAAGTTTCACCACATCATCGGAAGCCATGCCAATTCCGGCGATGTTTTTCCCGTTAACCCGTACGATCCGATCGCCGGCCTTCATTTGCACCTGATCTGCAGGTCCTCCAGAAATAACTTCTTCAACATAAACCGTATCGTGCATCATGGTAAAATAAACGCCAATCCCAACGAATGAACCTTCCAAAGGAGCATTCATTTCCTCCGTTTGCTTGGCTGGTATGTAGGTGGAAAAAGGGTCAAGTGTTTGAAGTGCTTTGTTGATTGCTACATCTTCAAAAGAAAAATCTTTGGGCAAAGAATCAAAATATTGGTCATCAATGAGGTTTTTAATGACGTCCAAATCAAGGTTTGACGAATTGGACGTAGTTGTTGAGGATGAGAAATACGTTGATCCTATCCAAACTCCTAGAGCTAGAAAAAAGCTAAAACCAACTGGAATCCAGAAACGGCGGGGTTGATACATATTAAAGGGTTAGATGAATGCGTTGTACAATGGAGCGGCCTAAAGTTATTTCATCGGCATATTCGAGTTCCCCACCTATGGCAACTCCTTTGGCTATGGTGGTTAGTTTGATGGAGGGATTTTTCAGTTTTTGCTGAAGGTAATACGTGGTTGTATCGCCCTCTACGGTTGGTGAAAGAGCAAAAATGATTTCCAATATGGCTACAGATTCAATTCTTTTGATGAGTGAGGCAATGTTGAGGTGATCTGGTCCAATTCCTTCCATGGGGGAAATCAATCCTCCGAGAATGTGGTAATTTCCATGGTACAGCCCGGTATTTTCTATGGCCAGTACATCTCTGAAATCAGAAACAACACAAATGGTATCTTGCTTTCTCTGTGGGTTAGAGCAAATGCCACAAACGTCCGAATCGCTAATGTTGTGGCAGTTTTTGCAGTATTTGATTTGTTCTTTTAATGAAGAAACAGCATTTGCGAGGTGTTTGACGTTTTCTGGATCTTGCTTCAAAAGAAAGAGTGCCATGCGCAATGCCGACTTTTTCCCAATTCCGGGGAATTTGGAAAGTTGCTCTACAGCGTTTTCGAGGTGTTTGGATGGATAATTCACAATACTATTTTGCGAAAATAAGTGGAAAGAAAGACATTTTTTTAACATCTTTGCCCCGTGTCTGTATTAACATTAAAATGGGAATCGTTACGGGAAAAGTTAGCGGCCCAATTTGGGAAAAAACCTGATCTTCAGGGGATATTGTTTTTAATTGGAGTAGATGAATTAGGGAAAATTAGAACCGATTTCAATAAGGAAGAAAAGCAGGATTTGATTCATATTGGTATTTGCAAAGTTCTAACTTATGGCGGATATTACGAGTTTGTAGGACTTGATGAAGACGGTTGGCCTCATTATCGTGCCATTACCAATGTTCCTGTTTTGAAATTAAGCGAGCAAGAGGAAATCATTCGATCTTATGCGATTCACCACTTTGAACAATTAGGAATGATATAAAAAAAGGCCCCGAATTCGGGGCCTTTTTTATGGAGTTGAAATCGATTATTCAACGATCAATTTTTGGCTTGCTTTCTTACCAGCAGCTTCTACATTGATGAAGTAGATGCCAGATGGGAAGTTAACATCAAGATTGATGATGTTACGGCCATTCATTTTGTTGAAGTTTTTGGTGTTTACTACCTGACCTACCATGTTGGTAACAGAAACTTTTACGTCGCTGGCGCGATCCAAAGAAATTTCGAAGTTAGCAACACCATTGGATGGGTTAGGATAAACTTTAGATACGTTCAAGTTAGAAGCATTCAAATCAGAAGCTCCAACGAAAGAAGCAGAATTGATTACTGCACCTTTGATGTAACGGTGGTAAGAAGAATCGTTAACATCACCTGTAGTGTTCAATTCTAAATAAGAAGCTGCCAATTCATAATCGGTAGATCCACCAGTTCCTGGACGTTCGAAAACGATCGGAGCTACAGAACCGAATACCATTGCACCTTCAGCCAAAGTGTTTTTGGTCATGTTGAAGGCTTGAGTGTAACGGTTAGCAGCAACATCGTATCCAACAGTCATCAAATCAGCTTGATCGTTAGCAGCAGAGTTTGTAGTATCTGTTTCGTACCAAGAGAAGAACAACTTGTTACCAGCATCGTTGCGAGACGCACATGGACGAGTGTCTTGAGACAAGGTAGAAGTTCCGATACCGAAAGTTCCACGAAGTGATCCTGGAGCACCAATTGCACGTGTTGCCAACAAAGTAGCACCATCAGTCTTAAAGTGGAAAGTTCCAGATTGGCCAGGAGCAGTACGTACAGAGAAAGAACCACCCAATTCTCCTACGTGTGTAACGATGTGGCAGTTGCCAGCATTATCAACGGTAGCAGAAACTTCAAATGCAGTAGAAGCAATGATAGGAGTAGTTAAACCTAAGGCCGTGTTAACTGCGCTAGAAATGCTCAATTGAACTGGAGCACTCCAAGTAGAACCACCGTTGGTAGTCTTCATTACTACTGGTAAATAAGATTCAGCAGTATCTGTTGTGAAGTTGGTGTGAGTTAAAGCAACGATGTAACCAATTTGACCTGAGTTATCGAAAGCCATAGTCATGTCAGCAATTCCTGCTTTACCTGAAGAACCTGTTCCAGTTGCGAAGTTGATGAAGCTACGAGACCAGTTCACAGAAGTACCTGCGAAAGTTCCAGTAGTCAACAACAAAGTGTCGCTGTAATCGGTAGCATTAATATCTCCGTTCTGATCCAAAATGAAGATTTTAGAACCAGCAGCAACAACTGAAGAAGGAATTCCGTGCATGGTATCACGTGCAGCAGAAGATGCAAAAGCGCGATTGCCCAAAGAAGTTCCACCGAAAGTGTAAGCAGAAACGCCTAATCCGCCCCAGCTACCATTGGTACCATCCAATACTGGCTGAGATGAAATCAATACAGTGTTAGCACCGTTGGTGTTTCCGGGAGGATTGATCATAGCAGCACGTGGGTAACGAGCAGCAGTTGTAGCAGTTGCAGCAGTCCATGGCTCCATTCGGCTAATTGTCCAAGTGTTACCACCATCGATAGAAACATCAGCTTTAACAGTGCCAGAAGATCCTGGTAAAGTGTGGCGACGTACCAATGCTACAGAGTTAGATGCATTGGAAGCAACGATCATTTGACGTACACCGAAAGCATTACCAAATGCGTTACGAGAAGTACCCAAGTTTTTGATGGTTACCGCGTTGGTTTTAGCAACAGGAGAAATGGTTTTCAAACCACGAGCAGGAACGTTCGTTACCATGCTCTGGTCGTTAGCAGCTGAAGCAGCTGAAGATGGGCGTGAAAGCGCACCTTGGCCGTTCGACTGCGCGGAGGCAGCAAGTCCCAGACCAACTGCACAACCTAACAGTAATGTTTTTTTCATAAGTAGTTTGTTTTGGTTTATTTCAAACATCTCAAAAATAAAGGCAATCTTTGAATTTGCACCCTTTAACAAAAAGTTTTTTTATGGGTGTATAAAAATTAAGGCGAAAAACCTTCGTTTTTCGCCTTAATTTTCAATGATTTAGGAATTTTCTGTCCAGGTAGTTGAATAACCTGTGCAAAAGTTATTTCTTTTTTCGCTTTTGCGCAGTCTGCATTTCCTCCAAACGCTGTTGAAACTTACTCTTCGCTCCCCCACCCTTTTGCTTGTTTTCGGCAATTTGTGCATGAAGTTTATTCTCATCAATCGTTCTCTTCAAAATAGCCTGTTGAGCAAACGTAATTAAGTTCAATAGTAGATAGTAGTAGGTTAAACCCGATGCATAGCTGTTCAAGACTCCCAAGAAAATCACCGGCATAAGGTATCCGATGTATTTCATTTGCCCCGTTGCACCACTCACCTCATTCTGAATTTTGGTGTAAATCAACGTGGAGATCGTCATTAAAATGGTGAACAAACTCAAGTGAGTTCCTAAAACAGGAATACTCGTTTCCCAATGAATCAAAGAATCGTAGGTCGATAAATCTTCAGCCCAAAGGAAAGATTCTCCCCTTAACTCAAAAACAGCAGGGAAAAAATAGAACATCGCAAACAACAACGGCATTTGAAGAATCAACGGCAAACACCCGCCAAGCGGATTAACACCTGCTTTGGAGTACAATTTCATGGTTTCCGCTTGGAGCTTCATAGTATCCTCACCAATCTTTTCTTTGATGGCATCAATTTCCGGTTTTAAAATCCGCATCTTCACCGTACTCAAGGTACTCTTATAGGTCAATGGGAATAAAATCGCCTTGATGATGATGGAAAGAATAAGAATGATGATTCCAAAACTCCATCCCGTTTTATTGATTATGGTGAAAATGGGGAGAATAACGTACTCGTTGATGATGGATAGTAAATTCCATCCCAAGTAAACTTGATTTTCAAGCCCATGCCCAACCTCCTTCAAATCGTAAAATTTACTTGGTCCGTAGTGCATCAACAAGGAAATTTGTCCGTTCTTCATGGGGACTTCCCCTTTGAACGACATGGTTTTTACCGATGAGGAATCTAAACCGTTTTTCGTGGTAAGTTGAGCATTGTTGATCCCTTCAGAAAATACGAAACTTGAATTGAAATACTTTTGCTTAAAAGAAATCCACTTCAATTTTTCTTCCAAATTCTCGGTATCTTCTTTTCTTTCATTGATGTAATCGTGGTCACCCTCTGTGGTTGAATAGTGAATCGTTGATTTAAAACGTTCTTCCTCCAAATCTTTTTCTTGAGGAGGAGTCGTCATTTCCGCAGAAAATTGAACGCTATTCGACGTATTTCCATCGATTTGTACAATGAATTCATTGCTTCCATCCTTTTTGAAATTTTGAAACAAATGCTTTACCGAAGTCCCTTTAGCAGTAACTGCAGTGAATACGATTTGATCATTTTCAATTTTTGGAGAAAACGAAAGCGAGGATGAATTGATTTTTACGCCTTTGTCGTCGAATTCGTATCCAAATTTCTGATTGAAAAACAGAACCAATGGTTTCTTCGAATACGTTTTGAATTGGTGCAATTCGACCGATTTGATTTTCCCGCCAAGGGTTGAAAACGTATAAGAAATTTGATCTTTCTTCCAAACAAAAGAAGAATCCTTGGTTGGAAATGAAGCCGTTGCTTTTACCGATGAAGTGTCAACCACGGTTTTGGGTTTGGTTGCTTCCTTTTTGGGAGTTTCAACCGCTTTAGCTTCTTCACCAGAATTCATCATATTGAAGGTGAAGATGATGGTAACAATGAGGATTAGTCCAAAAATGACGTTGCGATCCATAGTTTATTTATCTTTCTTAGTTGCTTTTACAAAGGAAACAAAAAGCGGATGTGGAGTCATCACGGTGCTTTTGTATTCGGGGTGGTACTGAACGCCAACAAACCAAGGATGGTCCTTTAATTCGATGGTTTCTACCAAATGTAGATTCGGATTTGTTCCAGATGCAATGAGTCCATGCTCTTCGCACTGTTCCAAGTATGCGTTATTGAATTCATAACGATGTCGGTGACGTTCTTGAATGGAAGATTCTTGGTAAGCTTTGTAAACCAATGTTCCTTTCTTCAGTTTACACGGATAACTTCCCAAACGCATCGTTCCGCCCTTGGCCGTTATTTGTTTCTGATCTTCCATCAAATGAATGATTTGATCCGGGCTATTGGGGTCAATTTCTTGGGAATTGGCCGCTTCCAACTTCAATACATTTCTAGCAAACTCGATCGCGGCCATTTGCATGCCGTAACAAATCCCTAAAAATGGAATTTTGTTTTCTCGAGCGTATCGCACTGCCTCCAATTTACCCTCCACTCCTCGATGCCCGAAACCAGGTGCAACCAAAATTCCATCCAATGACTTCAATTGACGCTTTACATTTTCTGGTGTAAGGTGCTCAGAATGAATCCAATGGATGTTTACTTTGCATTCGTTGGCCGCGCCGGCATGAATCAATGCTTCTGCGATGGATTTGTAGGCGTCTTTTAACTCTACGTATTTACCAATGATTCCAATTTCAACTTCGCTGGTCGGATTTTTAAGTCGAGAAAGGAATCCTTTCCATTCGGTCAAATCTGGCGATTCTTTCCCCGATAATTTGAGTTTCGAAAGAACGATTTTGTCCAATTCTTCCTTCAACATCAACAAGGGAACATCGTAAATGGACGGAGCATCGATGCTCTCAATCACAGCATTGGGTTGAACATTGCAAAACAAGGCAATCTTTTTCCGCAATTCTTTCGGCAAATGATGAGAAGTTCTGCAAACCAAAATATCTGGTTGAACCCCCAATTCCAACAAAGCTTTCACCGAATGCTGGGTTGGTTTTGTTTTTAGTTCACCGGCTGCCTCTAAATAAGGAACCAAAGTGAGGTGAATAACCAATGAATTGTTGTAGCCCAATTCGTATCGTAGTTGGCGAACACTTTCAATGTAAGGGAGCGATTCGATATCGCCTACTGTTCCACCCAATTCGGTAATGATGATATCAAATTCACCCGATTTTCCAAGAAAAGTCATTCTCTCCTTGATCTCGTCGGTAATGTGTGGAATAACCTGAACTGTTTTGCCTAAATAATCGCCATTTCTTTCTTTGTCGATCACGGTTTTGTAAATTCTACCCGTGGTAACGTTGTTGGCTTGGGAAGTTGGTACGTTCAAGAAACGCTCGTAGTGACCTAGGTCGAGGTCGGTTTCGGCTCCATCATCGGTTACGAAACACTCACCGTGTTCGTAGGGATTCAAGGTGCCGGGATCGATGTTGATGTAAGGATCGAATTTTTGAATGGTTACGCGGTAACCTCGTGATTGGAGTAATTTCGCTAAAGATGCTGAAATAATGCCCTTCCCTAAAGAAGAAGTAACTCCTCCCGTAACAAAAACGTATTTAACTGCCTGCATGAAAATATATTGTACGGGATACAAAGGTAGCCCATTTAAAGGGCTTTTTCGGATTTTTTTTCCACCATTATTGCAAACTTCTCCAATGGAGTTCTGCTTTAACAACATCCTCTGGAGTGTCAATCGAAATGGAAAAAGATTGAAGAGGTGTTGCTACTCCAATGGAAAAGCCATGTTCCAACCAACGCAATTGTTCCAGCTTTTCCACTTCTTCCAAGTGGGTAGAATTCAGCTTCGATAATTGATCGAACACCATGGGTTTAAATCCGTAAATTCCAATGTGTTTCCATCCGATATTCTTTGCAGGAATTTTGGCATCTCGGTAGCATGGAATGGGTGATCTGGAAAAATACATGGCACGCTGTGATTGATCCATAACCACTTTAACGGAATTTGAATTCAAATAAACATCTTCCTCATGAATGGGTTCTGCAGCTGTTGCAATTTGGAAATTCGAATTTTTCAATAATTCCACCACATCTCTTAAAATGTCATGAGAAAGAAATGGTTCATCTCCTTGAACATTTACGATGGCTTGATCGTGAATTCCACATTTTTCAACCACTTCGAGAATTCGATCGGTTCCATTTTCATGGCTTTCCGATGTCATGATTGCCTCACCCCCACTCGATTCTACGACATCTTTAATTTCCTGAAAATCCGTCGCAACGATAACTCTTGAGAATAAATCGCTTTGAATGACATTTTTCCAAACGCGAACAATCATGGGTTCGCCTCCAATTGGAATGAGTGGTTTTCCTGGTAATCGGGTGCTCGCAAATCGAGCAGGGATGATGGCAATGGGCTTCATTATTGAATAATTACTGGAAAGGTAACATCTACATCGGTTTCTCCAGCATTGATATTACCTGGAGCAGTTGCTTTTGACCGAGGCTGATGCTTTAGAATGACTTGAAGATTTCCGTTGTTTCCAACGTTAGGAGTGTTCCATTCGGTGTTTAAACCAATTGGATTCCCCTTCGAATCTTGATCGGAATAAGTAACATTAAAGCCAAGAATGTTCGAAAGGTAAAAGAACTGATGCTCCTCTCCCTCTTCAACGATTTCAGGTGATAAATCAACCACAGGATTTTTGGAATAATCCAATACCTGCAACGCTACGGTGTATTTTTTACCAGCTTGAAGGTGAAGGGTATCAAAGCGAGTAGGATTATTCCCACCCGGTCCATCGGGATCTGAAAACTCGAACGTATCGATGGTAGATACGCCGGCTGTGGTCTCAACGGCAATGATGCGAAGGGTAGTTATGTTTTCTTGCTCACCTTTTTTTCCACCTAGAATTTTACCGCAACTTGATAAAATGGATAAAATGCTGAAAATGATTAGGGTTGATGAAAAGTTTTTCATTGAATTGTTTTTTTTAGAGTTATTGAAAAATTTCTACCCGGTGCCATGGCAAAATAACGCAGGCGATCCAAATAGTTAAAATAATTTTGATTGAGCGCATTGTTCATTTGAAAAGATCCGCTCCAATCTTTCCAAAAAAAGTTAGTTCCTAAATCCACTAATAAGTATCCTTCGGGCAGTCGACCGATTTCAAGATTTTTGGGTGCCCAAAAAGGAAAAGAAGTATAATTCGCCTTTAACATGGGTTTAAAAACGATTCCTCTCCATTCCTTTTGGTAGGAAAGTTGCGCCTGTACACTCAAAGGGGGTACTCCCAATAAATTGGATGAACTTCCCCATTCCTTTAGCCGAACAATGGAAGATTTGATTTGGGCATTCAAGTTGGGAATGAAAAAGTCAGACTTACTAACGGAGAAATCTTGTACCCATGAAACCACATTGGATGCGGTGTAATGAAATACGGGAAAAGCTCCGCGAACGGAAAGGGAATAATTTCCGGTGGGTTCTAAATTGATGAAATTGAACGCTGTTTTGAAGTGTGAAAATGAACTGAATGAAATTTTGCCCATCTCCTTTTTCAAAAGGCCTTCCACAAAATAGGCTACTTCGGGTTTAAGATTCATATTTCCAAGTTCAATGGAGGCTGTTCCATGGTGAAGACCATTCGAAAATAGCTCATTCATTCCCGGGAAACGCCAATTTCTACCCGTGGAAAAAACCAAATGGGCATTTCGCCACGATTCATTTTTTACATTCAGTCCAACTCCCCACCCCATTGCTCCCAAATTTGGTTGTTTTCCAAGGTTGGTTACAATAGCGTGGTAGGAATGATTTTCCATTCTCACCACCAACGTTTTCCTCCATTTTCCTTCAGGAAAGATGCGTTCTCCGGAGAATCCAAAAACGTTTCCTTGGAATTGCGGAACAAAATATTTTCCACCATAGTCCTGAGAAATGTTTCTGCCATCTAATCTAAACCCCCAACCTTCCCATTTTTTGAGTTTCTCTACAGCAAAACTGTTCACGGCCAATCCAAATTCATTTTGCGGATTTTTACCCAACATTCCAAAAGAATTGTGTTTGTCGTATTCGGAACGGTAGTTGTACTGACGAGAGAACGTAATTTGAAGTTTACGATCGTTCCATTGTCCAAAAATCCATTGATGTTGAGCATTTTGCCTTGGTCGATCAATGGAATAGGAAAATACTTCATTTTGAGGAATGAAGTTGGAATCAATTGTTCTTCTCAAATCGGAAAGATTTCCAATGTGCGACCAGGATAAAATGCCCGTTTCGGTATTGAAAATTTGAAAGTTTAGAAAAAGAGATCGGCGGTTTTCGTATTGTTTTAAAAATGAAAAGCTACCGCTGTTTTCTTCTATTCCTGTGTTTCGTAAAACGTAAGATGGGGTAGAAAAATCGCCCAATTTTTTAAACGTACCTTGAATGGAAAACAAACCCATTTTTGTAGAAAAAGGAACAAAAACTCCAACGTTCCCTCCTCTCCCTTGGGATTGTCCATGAACAAAGAACCAGGGCTTCGAGGATGAGGCTGGTTGAATAACCAAAGAATTGATCATCCCTCCTATTCCATCGGTTCCGTACCATAAGGCTCTGGATCCCAGAAGGATTTCAATGTTTTGTTTGGTGAGAGGATCGGTTTCCCAGGCATGTTCGTTTCCCCAAGACTGACTTTCCATTCGGATTCCGTTTTGCAGATAGGTTACCCGATTTCCGGTTAATCCAAGCAAAACGGGTTTTTCGATGTTCGCGCCAGTTTGAAGCGTTGATGCACCAGCATTTTGCTGCAACATTTGCGCGAAACTTCTTCCCAAGTTTTCGGGATCTTTCCCTGGCATAAATTCACTCCGTTGAATCCAATTTCTTTTCTTGAAAATGATTTCAGTGGTCTTTAATTCAATGGCATGATGCTCAAGAAAGAAAACAAGGGTATCGGGAAGATCATGAATGACTTCTGTTTTTGGATCACAGCCAAGGTGAGAAAGAATTAAAGTATCGCCCAAGCAAACCTGCGGAAGCAGACTTTGGCCTTGGTTCTGGGTGATATAAACTTGGTTTTTGAATCTTACACTTCCTTTTTTCAACGGTTCTCGGTTGTGTTCATCGAGGATCAATACCACTACATTTTTCTTGCAGTTTGGTACATTTTGGCCTACCGAAAAGAAAGGAAAAAATAAGAACAAACCCCAAATCAAAGGGTTGTTTTTCATTTTGAGGATTTAGGAACTAACAAAAACGATAAACGGATTTGTTAGGCGGTCCCCGATTGGAAGGTTGAAAAAGGGAGGTTTCTAAAGGGGCTTCAGATAAAAATGTTGCATCATCTGAAAACCAAGAAACGGTTTGAAAATAAATTTGGATGTTTGGAGAAGGTAGGCTCCAAATGTGATTTTTATGAAACTGAAAGTCGATTTTGCAATGGAACTTCTGGGGCAATAGGTGCTGTTTGTGTTCGCAATGCTGGATGTTGGACGACGGGTGAAAAATTGAAATATGGCACGAATCGGATTGAGGAGCATGGCTTTCATTGCAATGTTCTTCTTCGTGTTGGTGTGAATTTTCAACCCAAACGGGTAGCCAACCCCAACTCACAAATAGGAGAGCGAGGAATACCGATGTTCCCGATTTAACCAGTAGTTTCACGGAACAAAAGTAACAAAAAAGCCATCCCGAAGGATGGCTTTTAGCAAACAAACTCTTCTTAAAAGATGAAGAGAAAGAACGGACCTTTATTAAGGGTTTGATTTCACCACGCGAATTTGTTGTGTGGTTTGATTTTGAGTGATCGAGATGAAGTAAATTCCATCAGGAAGTTGAGCAAGATCGATTTCTGAATTGAAGTTTCCATTGAAATTGAATTTAGAAACTACTTTTCCAAGGGTATTCACAATTTCAATCTCGGCTTTGTCTACACCTTGAAGAGTTACCTTGCCTGTTGTTGGGTTCGGGAACATAGAAACCTGCAATGCATTGAATTGAACGACAACGGTTTT
>CANHCV010000062.1 GCA_947459245.1 Bacteroidota bacterium | reverse complement strand
TTTGTTTTTTCCATGGGTAAAACCGACCAAAAATACCTCGCCAATGTTGGAAAATGGCCCGAAGGAAAGTACCAATACGAAGCGAAAACCACCTACCAAGGCACCACCTACTCCGAAAAAGGAGAGTTTTCGGTTCAAGGAAGCACCCTCGAAGCCGCAATAACCCAAGCCAATTGGACCACCTTGCGAAATTTAGCAGCACCCCAAAAAGGCCAACTTTACCCGTACGAAGAGTGGGAAAAAGTGGTTTCCGATTTGGAAAATCGGCCCGACCTCAAGCCGGTTAGTTACATGGAACTTTTGCTCACCGAAATCTTGGACGTGCCTTTCCTTTTGATAGCGATGTTACTGCTTTGGTCGGCAGAATGGTTATGGAGAAAATGGTTGGGACACGCATAAATCCGATCCAAGCCGTTGGGCTGATGTCGGGAACCTCCTTGGACGGAATTGATTTGGCCTATGTGCATTTTTGGGAAGAAGATGGGTGGAAGTTTAACCTACAACATACCCATTACATCCCGTATTCCAACCAAGAAAAAAAGGAGCTGCGCCATTTGATGGAGGTTCCGGCGGCCGAATTGCTTTCGGCTCACGCCCGATTGGGACACCGTTTCGGACAGGAAATTAGATCCTGGTTGAACAACATCCAACAAACACCGCACCTGATTGCTTCGCACGGGCACACCGTTTTCCATCAACCCGAGAAGGGGTTCACCTTTCAACTGGGCGATGGCTACGCATTGCAACGAGAAGTTGGTTTGCCGGTGGTGTACGATTTCCGAAGTGCCGATGTTGCGGCTGGAGGACAGGGAGCCCCGTTGGTCCCATTCGGTGAGTTTCACTTGTTTCCCGAATACGACCACTTCCTGAATATCGGTGGAATTGCCAACGGCAGCTCCCGACAAAGCGACAGCATGCAAGCCCGGGACATCTCCTTTGCCAACATGTGGTTCAACCATTCCTCCCAAAAACGGGGATTCGAGTTTGACGAAAACGGTGAAGGTGCCAAAAAAGGAGTGGTTTGCCGCTCTTTATTCTCCCAATTGTTGGAAGAATCGCTTTCCATTCCGGGCAGCTTATCGGCAGAGTTAGCGATGAGTGGTTTGAGGTGGATTGACGCTGCGGGCCTAAGCCCCGAAGATGAGCTGCGAACCGAATTGGAAGTGATGCTGGAAGTTTTTCGGCAGAAGTGGAATGTTGAAGGAACCGTATTGGTAACCGGGGGTGGCGCAAAAAATACATTTTTATTGGAGCGGATGAACCAAACCCTTCCGGCCAATTTTGTAGCAGCTGCTCCTGAACTCATTGATTTTAAAGAAGCTCTTATTTTTGCCTTTCTCGGACTCCTGCGAACCAGAGGAGAGAAGAATGTTTTTCCCTCGGTTACGGGTGCGAAATTTGCAACATCCGGAGGAATTTTCCTGCCTTAATGCCATTTTAGGGGTAATTTTACAAAAAACATCCCATGCCTTTCCCATCCATTTTTATCCCCGAAGAAACCGAAAAATTGGTTGCTCGAATTGAATCCTTATCCCCACAGAACCAACCCCTTTGGGGAAAAATGACCGTTGCTCAAATGATGGCTCATTGCGCAATTCCCTATGAAATGGATCCGCAAAATCCACCAAAAATTGGGTTCTTCTTGAAATGGATGATGAGAAATTTCTTTAAAAAATCCATGCTGAGTGAAAAACCCTACCAACACCATATACAAACGGCGCCTCTTTTTCGTATGCTGGCTGAAAAGGATTTCATAAAGGAGAAAACACGCCTTATTGCCCTTGTTCGAGCTAGCCACGCCATGGGCGAAGGATTTTACCAAGGGCTGCCACATTACGCTTTAGGCCGTTTGAGTTCCAACGAATGGAATACCCTTTTGTACAAGCACCTCGACCACCATTTGAGGCAATTTGGTGCGTAATTCGAAAATTTTCGTACATTTACAAAAACCAATTTTATGAAAAAAATTACCCTTTTGGCTGCGGTATTTGCCGCATTCGCCGCCTCTGCCCAAACCAAATTGGAGGGCCTTTCCCATCCAGAGTCCGTTTGTTCCAACGGTAAATTCACCTTCGTTTCAAATTTGGGTGAAAAAGTAGAACCCACCAAACGCGATGAAGATGGATTCATTTCCAAATTCGATGCAAAAGGAGCCGAAGTGAAAAAAGATTTCATTTCAGGTTTAAATGCTCCCAAAGGAATGGCCATCGTGAAAGATGTGTTGTACGTGGCCGATTTGGACCAAATTCGCGGATTCAAGATCAAAGATGGCAAAGAAGTATTCAACCTGGATCTTGCCGATTTGGGCTCTACTTATTTGAATGATATCGTGATGATTGATGAGCAAACCCTCATCGTTTCCGCAACCGATATTCACAAACTCATCAAAGTAAATTTGAAAACCAAAAAGGGTGAAGAACTTTCCATCGGCAAGCTTCCTTCCATGGGTTGCAACGGTTTGTCTTTCGATGCCGAAAAGAAATTGCTTTACGTAGTAGGAATGGGTGGAAAAGTAACCAAAGGAGATGATGTAGAAGATATCCTCGGTGAAATTGGAATGATTAACCTTACTGCCGATCCGGCGAAATGGGCCTACAAGCGCCTCGGTAAAGCCACCGGAATGTTCGATGGAATTGCCATTTACGATGAAAAAACACTGATCGTAACCGATTGGAGAGGGGGCGAAGGAAAAGGATGCGTTTGGAAAATCGACCGCATGTCGGGAAAAGCCACCGAAGCCGTGAAAATGGGAGCATTTGCCGGCCCTGCCGATTTCTACTTCAACGCCAAAGAAAATTCAGTGATGATTCCTGATCTTTTGGGCGACAGTGTTTATCCCGTAACCGTTGACTTTAGCATCAAAAAATAATGGCAAGAACCGTCATCAAATCCCCCAACAGCCCCAACCCCATTGGGCCGTATAGCCATGCCGTTCAAATCAATGGCACGCAAGGACTTATTTTTACGAGCGGACAAGTGGCATTGAATGCCGAAACCGGCGAAATGGTCCAAGATTCGATCGATTCCGAAACCAAACAAGTGATGGAGAATCTTGAAAAAATTCTGCATTCTGCTGGTGTTAATTTTTCGAACGTAGCCAAATCAACCATTTTTTTAACCAATCTCGACGATTTTGCCGAGGTAAATGAAGTGTACGGAAGTTTCTTTCAGGGAGATTTCCCGGCCCGCGAAACGGTTCAGGTTGTTCGCCTGCCCCGCAATGCGCGCGTGGAAATTTCGATGATTGCCTCGCTTTAACGTTAATTTTTTCCTAATACCGTAGCCCAAGGTGATGAAAGTTGCCTTGGGCTATTTAATTTGCCGAGGTATGGAAGCACTCAAAGAATTTTTACGCTTCTTCAACGACCCTCAGCACATCATCGAAGCCGGAGGATTGCTGTTACTCATTTTAATCATTTTCATCGAAAATGGGTTGATCATCGGTTTGTTTTTCCCCGGAGATTCCCTGTTGTTTATTGCCGGTTTAATTGTTGCTACCCAACCCGAATTGCTATCTGTTGAGCTTTCTACCCTGCAAATTGCTTTGATCTTGGCCTCCATCGCGGGAAATGGTACCGGATATTGGTTTGGAAAACGATGGGGGAAAAAATTGTACCAACGGCCCGATGGATTTCTTTTCAAACGAAAATACCTCGAAGCGACCGAGCAGTTTTACACCAAAAATGGCGGAAAAACCTTGATCATCGGGAAATTTTTGCCCTACATCCGAACCCTCGCACCCATCATTGCCGGGGTGATTCGGGTTCCCTTGTTTACGTTTTGGATTTTCAACGTACTTGGATCAATCATTTGGGTCCTATCCCTAACATCCTTGGGGTATTTCCTTGGCATTCAATTTCCGTGGATCAAAGATTACGTGGAATGGATTGCGGTTTTATTCGTTGTTTTTGCAAGTATTGCAGTAGTACGAACCTATCGGAAAAACAAAAAATCTTCTTAATTCCCCTTGATTAGGCTATAAGGCAGCTCTTCCCGAAGGTTTTTGGGTTGATATCCCTTTAAATGATGCAGAACACTGCTTTCTGGAAAAACCGAGTTTCGGGTTAATTCTTTTCCATCCATTCGAATCATTTCTTCCCGACCTTCTTTCTTGAACACCCAGGTATCGGGTTCTTCCGAGGGCTGAAGCAACAACGTATCTACTTTCTTGGAATCAGCCGTTAACTCTAAAAATGCCCAATTTCCATCCCATTGGATTATCCGGTATGTTCGCATGCGTTTAACTCGCTGAAGCTCCTTTTTAGGAAGAACGTACGAAAATCCGCCCCAAACTCCATCGTCCAACTTGTGCCACTCTTCGAAATAGAATTGCTTGTTCGTTTTCTCCAACCACCTGCCCTGTACCGCCTGTAAGAAGCGATCGTCTCCTCCAGAACATCCCCACAGGGCGATCAGAAGAAACATCCAACCTTTCATTTTCCGATGGAAATCGCTTGTTCCGACAATCGAACCAAATAAATCACCGGGGGTTCATCTCCTTGATCAAAGGAAACGGAAGCGAATTGTTCGCTTTGCCAAACCACTTTAACCTGCTCTTCGGTTAGATCATTCCGATAGATTTCTACTTGAGCAGGTACCCGCTGCATCCCTTTTTTCTCGGCCACGATGGTGCAATTCCAGGGATCGGCCCATAACTTCTCTCCTGAAATTTCAATGGAAGCTGTGCCTTCTGGTGAAACCGAACGAATGACTTCCGATTTTTTTCCGCACGAAATAAGAATCAGAAGACCGAAAGAAAGGAGAAGAGATTTCATCATTTGGTTGTAAAAAAAGTTAATCCGGGTAAATTTTGAAGGGATGGATCCAGGTTGATGTAACATGTTTTCTTGTTTTTATTCATCCAAACGTCCATGGATTTTTGCTTTTTTTCGGCGATTGCCGCCGCAGAAATACGGGCGTAATCGTCTTGCAAATTCGCTTGGTGCTGTTTGGTTTTGCTCTTCAACATCACAATTCGAAAACCTTGCTTGTTTCGTTCTTCCAGCGGTTGAACCGGCGTAAATTCACCCGGCTTGAGTTTTTCAATGATAAAGAATTGTTCGGGCCCCAACTCCGCAGCGGTAAACGTATTGGTTCCCGTATTGGGGTTTCGAAGAATACCGCCGTTTCCTTTGGTTGCATCGTCTTCGCTAAACTGCTTCACGGCCTGAGCCAACGTTAGGGTGCCTTTAATCAGTTCTTTGCGAATGGAGTCCAACCGCAAACGCGCCAATTCTTGGTCGTCTTCCAACAGGCTGGGCTTGATGAGAATGTGACGGCAATTTACCCGATCTCCTTTTCGGTCGATCAGTTGAATGAGGTGGTAGCCAAAGTCGGTTTTTACCACTTTCGAAACTTCCAGCGGTTTCAATTTGAAGGCGGTGGCCTCAAACTCGGGAACCATATCTCCACGTCCAAAATAGCCCAAGTCGCCGCCCTGCCGAGCACTACCATCTTGAGAATACAAACGGGCGGCTGTGGTAAAGCGGGTTTTACCGGAAACCACATCCTCTCGTATTTTATCCAATTGATTGATGGTGTACAACCTCTGTTCATCCGAAACCTGGGGATAGAGAACAATTTGCGCAATTTCGTATTCCGCATCGAAGAGCGGAAGACTATCTACCGGAATATTCTGAAAATATGCCCGAACCTCTTTCGGACTTACCGATACTCCACCCGTTACTTTTTCCTGCATTTTTTCAGCGAGGATTTCTTCCCGTTCTTGTTCTTTGAATTCTTCTTTGATTTCGAGAGCGGATTTGCCGTAAAACTCCTCCAACTTTTCCGTCCCCCCCATCATTTGAGCAAAATAGCGAATTTTTCGATCCAAGCGTTGCTCCACTTCTTCATCCTTTAATGGAAGAGAATCGAGTTCGGCTTGACGAACCATCATTTTGCGAAGCATCAATTGGTACAGCAACGCACCCCGAACCGAGTCGGTGACCTCCTGATTTTGGGAAATCATGCGCCCGATTTCCTTTTCAAAATCAGACTTTAAGATGATTTTATCGCCGACTTGAGCAATAATTCCATCGGCCAGTTTAGCGTAAGCCACCGGTTGGGTCATTGCCTTGAACGACACCAAAATCAAAAATAAAATCCAAATCTTTTTCATGTTAATCCACCAATAAATCGTACAAATCCAAGGAATCTCCCTTGTAAACATTCAAATCAACGCCACCTTCAATTCCCTGAATCAGAGCACGATCGGAAAACTGCCAAAACTCCCATTCATCTTCATCCAATGAAAACGTGTTGGGTTGATAATGGGCAAACCAAATGGGATACTTTCCGCCGAAATCACGCTTGATAAACGCTTTGTAATACGCCCGATTGGTATAGATGATGGGTTTTACCCCGTAATATTCTTCGGCCATCTTCAACCACTTTCGGCACAATGCAGACAGCTGAGCATCCGTGTAACCGAGGCGCTGCTCTACGTCCAAAACCGGGGGCAAGTCGCCCGGATCTAAGGTTACGTGTTTAGCAAAATTTTTAAACTGCTCTTCAGCAGGGCGATTGGGTCGCAAGAAGTGGTAAGCGCCTCGCAGCATCCCATATTTTCTGCACAACTGCCAATTCCGATCGAACAACTCGTCTTTTCGGGTTGCGCCCTCGGTTGCTTTTAGAAACGCAAACGTGATGTACAAATCGGATCCATGGGGAGCTCGAACCTTTTTCCAGTTAATTTTTCCTTGATGTCGAGAAACATCAATGCCGTAAACCGAAAACCCTTGGGGAATGGAAACACCAAACCCTCGAGCATTTCCACCTACTGCTGTTAAATTGGAAGCCGGATACTTTCGAAGAACGGCTTTTCCGGTTGGAAACAAAAAGGCTACGAATGCAACGAATAGGCCAATGGCAATCAAGCCATAGAACCGTTGAGAACCGGGTGCAGATTTCTTTTTTCCTTTCAAACTCACAAACAAACGGATTTGATTCGATGAACGATGCTTAACTTAAACAAAATACTTTTGATGAAATCTCCACCAAATATCGGGAAGTTCCCCTTGGGTAGAAGCCACGATGTAATCGTTGTAGGTGCAGGGCACCATTTTGATGTTTTCGAAGGTTTCATTTCCACGCCCAGCAGGAACCTCAATCCACCACCGGTCGGTTTTTCGACTTTTATGAAAGACCAACGAGTGGTTTCCTTCTTGATCAATATCTACCAAATAGCGGGCGAAATTGGTGCTATTGGCCGTTGGAATATCGTTCACGCGTCCAAAATAGCCCTCCATGAAGTACCAAAGAATATCGGCTGCGGCTTTAGCGCTGTGTTTTTGTTGATCCAAAAGTGGATTGTAGTTGTACAAACCGAAAGACGTTAATCGGTCTGACATTCCTGCATAACGCGCCAATTGGCAGGCCTCGTCGTTCGAAAGTCCGTTGGCGGGTGCATGCGCATTGGCGCCAAACTCTGAAGCGCGAATGGCCGAAACGTCGAAAAAAACGACATCCGCACCGCGCAAATGGGGTTCGGCAATTTTAATGTCTTCCCTTAACTTACCAACCCGAACGGCATCAAAAAACAAACGCTCGATCATCTCCAAATGCAAATGTGGATTCAGGTGCGTTTGGTATCCCAAATTCACCAAATTGAAAAGAAAGCACTGCTGATGCATGATGATTCGGTAAAGGAAATTCTCGTCGTTGGTGGGATCGGTTTCCAGCATCGGTTCCCTCATGTCGAGTTTGGAGTCGATGGAAACCACGTCCAACATTTTCTTGGAGAACTCGTAGGCCGCATATTGCGCAAAAGCAACGTGATTGGATCCGCCGATGATGATGGGCAGAACATTGATGCGCAACAACCGTTCAACGGCGTTTTTCACCGCAAAAAACGTGTCGGCATCGGTTTCGCCGGCCCGAATGTTTCCAAGGTCAACCACTTTTCGCATGCCGGCAATGGAACAGAGCGAATACAATTGCTTGCGAATCGCATCCGGTGCCATTTCGGTTTCAGCATTCCGTTCGTTTCCACGTCCTTCCTGCACGCCAATGATGGCAATTTCCGCGTTTTCAGCTTCTGGAAAAGTACTTCCTTCGAGGTAAATCTCTACATTTTGAGCCAATGTAAACGGATCTTGAAGGCAATTTTCCTCCAAAACCGCAGCGGAGAGGGGAGTAAAATAAAAATCAATGGTTGACATACCTTCAAAAATACGGGATTATCGCGGGCTGTTCAATGGAAAATTAGAATCGTGGATATTTTGTCACCGAAAGCCACGGTTGTCCATTTTTTTGGTAACACCACAAATAATAATCGCCCCCCGATGAGATTTTCCATTTTTTCGCAATTTCTTCGGGGGAATGGAAAAACTGACGGCAACGGATTTGTAACCGCGTTACTCCCTTTTCTTTCATCCACTCCTTCAATTCTTTTTCTTTGAAGCGGTTTTCCCAAACCTGCTCGTGGAACGTTCCTGGAAGTGGAAAAAAAAGCGAAAACGCGAAGTAATGACCGCCGTCGTTCTCGGGCATACCTCCAAATTTTGTCGCTATTTTTTGAGCTGTACCCAATTTATGATGTCCGGGATGGGGGTCCCACAAAAAACGACCCTCTGCCCCTTCAGAAAAATTCATGGGTTGGGTTTCGTCCCAATCTTTGGCCACCACCAGATACTCGGTAGGGGCTTCGGGTTGGGTTTCAAAAACAAAGAGGATTTCTTTCAATTCCGTTGCGTCGCCCAAGGCAATTACCGTTTTTGGAGCAAGGGGGAAACGAAGCATTGATTCCTGTAGAGGAATCATGGGACTGGCTTTAACCACTACCGTTTTCGCTTTTTGTAGCCACAGCGGCAGAAGGGTAAAGACTTTCGGCTCAGAATCTTCTAGCGTAAACGTTCGCTGATCGGTTACGCGCCGATCGGGATCCACGTAGATGAGATCGCAGTTGGGCAATTCCTCGGCCTCGGCAGATTGAGGGAAAACGGAAACGTGTTCGCGCCCAAGTAGTGCAAGGTTGTGCCGAAGCAGGTGGGCGCGCTCTTCGTTTTGTTCAAACACCCAAGACTTTTGGAACGAACCCGATAGGGCCCAAAAATCTACGCCCATGCCACCGGTTAAATCGATGAGAAACCCTCCCGAAAAATGCTTTTTTTTCCACATTGCCAGGGCCTCGGAAGTACATTGCTCCAACGGAATTCTTGAAAAAAGCATTTGAGGGTGATTCCAACTGGGTAGCTTTTTCTTCGCTTTATCCCTTAAGTCAAGCTGTTCCAATAAAAAAACCTTGTTAAAATTGGCCGACTTGGGCATCTGAAATGCCAATTTTTCGTTGTAGGTTGTACATTCGTTCAGCCATTTGCGGGCCTCAGGATGCTCCCAAAGGCGTTGCCATTCATTTAAAAGGTCGAAATTCATGGAAAGAGTAACAAAGATGCACCGATTTTTTGGGATGCTCCTCTTGGGTGGACTACTTTTTTCGGGTTGTCACAAAAAAAACAGCTGCCCATCTTTTTCAGACGTTGGTCCCACCGTTGGAAAAAATGGACAGTTGAAAGTATCGAAACCGAGATCGGGATTAATGGATCCAAAAATGTCCAAACCCAAAAAACGTTGATTAACTTTGTAAAAAATTAAAACGATGAAAAAAATCATTGCCATCGCCGCCTTGTTCACCCTATTCGCAACTACTTCTTGCTACCGTAAAAACCCTTGTCCAGCTTTTGGAAAGGTTGAAACCAGCAAAAAAGTTCGTGGATGAGTCTTCCCTGGAGGAAAATTCAACAAATTTCTGACGTAACAGAGGCTTGGGAATCATCCTTCCACAAGCCTATTTTACTGTTTAAACACAGCACCCGTTGCAGCATCAGCTCCGTGGCCCTCAACCGATTGGAAAGAAATTGGTCGGGACATGAAGAACAGTTAACTCCGTTTTACTTGGATTTAATTGCATTTCGGGACGTAAGCAATCACATTGCCACGCTTTCCGGCGTTCAGCACGAGTCTCCCCAAGCCATCGTTGTAAAAAATGGAGAAGTGGTTTACCACGCCTCCCACAATGGCATTTCTCTTGCCGATATGATGGAGGTTTTGGGATGATAACTCCTCCTAAATTAAGCGTAAACATCAATAAATTAGCCACGTTGCGCAATGCTCGTGGCGGAAACAACCCCAATATTCTCACTTCAGCACTGAAGTGCGAACAATATGGCGCTCAAGGAATTACGGTACATCCCCGTCCTGATGAGCGCCACATTCGTTTTTCCGACGTGGCCGAATTGGCCCAACACCTCACTACCGAATTCAACATCGAAGGTTACCCTTCCAACGATTTCATCGAAATGGTGCTGAAATACCGTCCTGCTCAGGTAACGTTGGTCCCCGATCCTCCGCATGTGCTCACTTCCAACAACGGATGGGATTGCATTGAACAAGAGGAATTCCTGAAACCCATCATTCAAACCTTCCAAGATGCAGGAATTCGAACCTCGATCTTTTTGAATCCGGAAGTGGAACAGGTGAAAGCGGCCCAACAAACGGGAACTAACCGCATTGAATTGTATACCGAAATGTATGCCTCTGCCTACGAAAACGGCGATAAAAAAGGAATTATCCCTTACGTTGCCGCTGCGGAGGTAGCCCAAAAATGCTCATTAGGCCTCAACGCAGGTCACGATTTAAGTCTGGAGAACCTGTCGTTTTTTGCCCAAGAAATCCCTACTCTTTTGGAAGTATCGATTGGGCATGCCTTGGTTTGCGACGCCCTTTGGTACGGGATGGAAAATGCCATTCGCATGTGCCGACGCTGTTTAGAAACTCCATTTATACCACACCCATAAAACAAAGAAGAGCTGATTATTTTCAGCTCTTCTTTGTTTACTCGAAATCCTTATTTTTTATATCGGCTTAAACGCCTCGAATGCCTGAAGGCAGTCGAAACAATAATGCAAGCTGCGGCATAAGGTTGGGCATTCAAAAGTTGCATGAGTATAACATTCTGGCCTAAATGGGGAAATTTAATTAATATGCAATTTTAATTGTTCCACTTTTTGTTTTCATTTCTTGTGATTATTTTTACATGCAAATAAAAATAACAGGCATGAAAAAACTTCTCTTTATCCTTTTCCTGCTAGCCTCAAGCTATTCATCTTTCTCGCAAAACGGCTATGGTCGTTGGGGTGTAAATGTTCAAATCCAAATGGTCTGGGATGATTTAACACCGGCGCCATTTATCAATGCTAAGATGATTCTTTGGAAGTTTGATTCTACCGTTAATCGTTACGTCGCAATCGATTCTTCACTTAATCCAAATGGATGGTTCATGGGTCAAGAACCTCGCTACAGCCCAGACGGTCTAATCTTTTTAGTGCTGCCCCCTGGTGAGTACGATCTCACAGTTGATATCATGGGAACATCTTGTTACTGGGCTAGCACATGGCTTGATAACACTGCACTTATGAATAGGAATCCACGAAGAGGAACGGGTAAAGGATTCACTAACACAGGAATAAGCGGGTGCCAACGACAAGTAAAAGTATTTACACACAGTAACGGTTATCCTGTAGAGAGATCTATTGCAAAACAAAAATCAAACTCAATTGACTAATCACCAAGTTAGCTGTGATGCTATTACGACCCTGTAACAGACAAAAAAATAAAATTTACATTGACAGATCATTCAACGACATTTAAATTTGAAATTGCCCAAGTATCCATTAGCTTCAAGTGACAAATTGCTCACCTTTGAGTTTATCAGCGAAGGACAAAAAGGCCTTATTCATAAACTTGTTCGCTACCAACCGACCAACCTCAAAGACGTTTACAATCTTGCGTTTGGTGACAAAGACCACTCAACTGGCGATATTGACGATACCGTAATTTCAAACAACGGGGACAGCGAAAAAGTATTAACGACCGTAGTTGCAACCATTTACGCTTTCACCGACAAATATCAAGACGCTTGGATTTACGCCACTGGAAGCACAAAAGCAAGGACAAGGCTTTACCGAATGGGTATAACAAAATTTCTTTCAGAAGTAACGGCTGACTTTGAAGTTTTAGGAGAGCGAAATGACGACTGGGAGCCATTCAAGAAAAATATTGAATACGAAGGATTTTTGGTTAGACGTAAAAAGAAATAATTATTACCTTTAACAAGGTTAAATAATCTTACGATGAAAATAACGGCAGAATTAAAAAAACGGAAAATTCCAATTGTGAAGATTGACAAGTCATTGAA
>CANHCV010000061.1 GCA_947459245.1 Bacteroidota bacterium | reverse complement strand
TAATGGCTTGCATAACACAAACTGCGATTAAAACCGGTTTGTTCCTGACTTGCATTCCAAGCGAATGAGAGATTAACGGGTGCTCCATTTTGGGCAACTCGTTGAATATCCCAAGTTGCTTGAACATTGCCGTTGGTTAACGCCGTTCCAGAAGTACCCAAGGTGCGAATTTGATCAGAAATAGAAACCCCAAAGGAATCGACGCCCGATTGTAACGAAATGGTGATGGGATTATAACTCGAGTTTCCTACGGGAAATATTTTCTGGGTTGTTCCAATGGCAGAATACAGTTTTCCGGTTCCGTTGGTTTGAACATAATTACTATTTGATGCTGTTACGATGGACTTCGCAGAAACATGATTATTGCCAATGGCTAATTTCCCGTTGTTTAAAACCAAGGAATCTCTGATGTTCAAATTCTTATTGAGTTTAAGATTAACATTGGAGTTCAATTGCAGCGTTTTAATGATGGGATTATTATCGGCAAACTTTAATGAATCGGATGTAACGGAACTTCCAAGAATAATGCGTGAATTGGAATGACTTACAAATCCCCCAGTTCCGGAAATTGGTCCATTGATGGTAATTTGATTACCGTTCAAATCTAAATTCCCGTTTAAGATTAATCCTCCAAAAGTCCTGTTATCGGTAAGTTGAGGAGCCCTTGCCACATTTTGAATTTCAACAACCTCGGTTGTAGATGGAACTCCTCCACACCAATTGCTTGCATTCGAGAATTGAGTATTTGAATTTCCAATCCACTTTTTGATGGTAGTACTAATCGTAAATACTCCACTATTTGCCGTTGGACAATTCGAACGAGTTACTTCCGCACGGTAATACCTGGTTGCAGTTAAGTTAGAAACGGTAATGGAGGTTTGACCTGAAGAAGAAGATACATCGTTCCAATTGGAATTATCGGTTGACGACTGCCATTTTGAAATGGTTCCAGTGTATCCGGTAAGCGATAAACTGGATGAATTGGTACCACTGCAAACAGAGGATGGACCAGAAACACTTCCGCCCTGGGTAGCGGAATTACACTGATTGTAAAGCGAACCAATTTCCGAGGAAGATAATTCACGATTATAAATCGCAATATCATCAATTTGGCCTTTCCAACGTTGCCCCTGCGGGTCTGTACCAATCCATAATTTATGCGTATTGGTATTCCCTTGTTTATTGTAATTGGTAGAATTGGACGACGAACCATTTTTATACACTCTCATCCTTCCATCCTTATAGGTAAATACAAAATGGTCCCATGTGGTATTCTGAGCACTAACTGTGTTCCAAGTCCAATTTCCACCAGTTTTTTGACATCCGATAGTTCCATGACTCAATAACCATTGAAAGGCATTGCTATTTTGATTGCCGCTAAATATGCTGATGCGGGTAGTTGATGATCCATCATCTCGTCGTACATAGTAACTGATACTCCATTCACCGGTTGGACTAAAAGAAAAGGTAGGAGAATTTAAAGTAAGGATGGCATTACTATTCCCTGAAAAATTTGCAGAGGAATTCGCAGTTCCATTGCGATCGGAAGTAAAGCTCATGGCCCCAGCATTGGATAAATGGTTGGTGTTTGACCCCGATTGATTGTTGTAATTGCCATTGAATGGATACCATGCTAGTAATCCACTGGAAGGCATGTAGGCAGGAACTTGGGAAAACCCAGCAAGGCTGCAAAAAAGGAAAAGTCCTAAAAGTAATTTTGTTTGCATAATGAAATTTTGTAATGCAAAGCTAATAGGGTTCTTTTCTTTAATTTATGTTTTTATTTAATTCGTTGTTCTAAAATCGCAAAAAATACGTTTTGAAACAAAATAGCCCCATCTTTTGGATGGGGCTATGCAATATATTTGAGGGGAAATTATGCTCCTACCGCAATACGAAGGAATGAAACAACGGTCAAATCAGATTCAACGCTGTTCAAATATTCCTTAACGCTCTTGCTTCCGTCTTTCACGAAAGGTTGTGGCAACAACGTATTCTCTTTCAACCATTTGTTGGCTTTTCCGCGAGAAATGTTTTCTGCCATTTGCTCGTTCTTGCCATCAGCAATCGCTTGCTCACGACCGATTTCCATTTCACGTGCAATGATTGCTGGATCAACAGCATTTTCATCAACGGCAATGGGGCTCATGGCTGCGATTTGCATGGCTACATCTTTACCAGCTACTTCATTAGCGTCTGAAGGCGCATTGTTCATGGTAACCATTACTCCCAATTTGTTGTTGGAGTGGATGTATCCTACCAAATTGGCTCCAGAAACCAACATGTAACGAGACAAATCGATTTTCTCACCGATTTTTCCAGTGTACTCAATAACGAGCTCAGAAATAGCCAAACCATCCATGGTCAAAGCCATCAATGCAGCTAAGTCAGCTGGTTTGTTTTCCAAAGCAAGAGCTGCGATTTTATTAGCGAAAGCCATGAAATCGTCGTTCTTTGCAACGAAATCGGTTTCACAATTCAATTCTACGATAACACCGCTGGTGCGATCATTGGTAACAGAAACGATTACAACTCCTTCAGAAGCGGTACGATCGGCACGGCTAGCCGAAATTTTCTGTCCTTTTTTGCGAAGAATTACAACGGCTTCCTCGAAATTACCCGCAGCTTCTTCCAAAGCTTTTTTGCAATCCATCATGCCGGCACCGGTCATTTGGCGCAATTTGTTTACATCTGATGCTGTAATGCTCATATTGTTTTGATTTAATTTTTTCGTTGTATTAAAAAAGCCCGCGAAACAGTATTAAACTGCTCCGCGAGCTTTCAGTTGGAGCAATGGGCTCTGAAATTAATCTTTCTCGGCAGTTGCTTCTTCTGATGGAGCTTCTGTAGCTTCTCCTTCAGCAGTTTCAACTTTCTCGCGCTTGCGCTCTTCCAAACCTTCTTCGATGGCTTTACCGATCATTTTGGTGATCAAAGCGATGGATTTGGTTGCATCGTCGTTGGATGGAATAGCGAAATCTACTTGAGTAGGATCGCTATTGGTATCCACCATGGCGATGGTTGGAATGTTCAAACGGAGCGCCTCTGCAACAGCAATGTGCTCATTTTTGATGTCAACAATGAACAACGCAGCTGGAAGACGGTTTTGGTCGGCAATACCGCCCAATACTTTTTCCAATTTAGCGCGATCACGAGCGATCATCAAACGTTCTTTTTTGTTCAACGTTTGCCAAGTACCGTTGGTTTCCATTTTGTCGATGGTAGTCATCTTCTTGATGGATTTGCGAACGGTTGCAAAGTTTGTAAGCATACCACCCAACCAACGTTCGGTTACGAAAGGCATGTTCAAACGTTGCGCTTCTTCGCGAACGATTTCTTGAGCTTGTTTTTTGGTTGCAACGAATAGAATCTTGCGACCGGATTTTACGATTTGCTTGGCTGCTTTGCAAGCATCCTCCAACATCACTTGAGTTTTGTTCAAGTCGATGATGTGAATATCGTTTTTCTCCATGAAGATGTATGGAGCCATTTTCGGGTTCCATTTGCGCTTGAGGTGTCCGAAGTGAACCCCAGCGTCCAATAGTTCTTGGTAAGTAACTTGTGCCATGAATGTTCCTCCTGAAGATTAACGTTTTGAGAATTGGAAACGACGACGAGCTTTGCGACGACCGAACTTTTTGCGTTCCACCATACGGGGATCACGCGTGAACAAACCTTCGGATTTCAAAGGTCCGCGAAGTTCAGCATCGTGTTCGTTCAAGGCACGAGCGATTGCTAAAGAAAAAGCACCCACTTGACCATTGATACCTCCGCCAATGATATTGGCTTTGATATCGAATTGACCAGCAACGTTCGCCACGGTTAATGGACGAATTGCTTCTTGCTGGTAAATCATGGTTGGGAAGTACTCTTCGAATTTACGGCCGTTAATGGTAATGGTACCACTTCCGGGAGTCAAATAAACCCTCGCAACAGAGGTTTTACGGCGACCAACGGTATTAATCGCTGCCATTATTTCTTAATTTTTAAAGGTTGAGGTTGTTGCGCTTCGTGCGGATGCTCGTTTCCGGCATACACAAACAAATTGCGGTACATTTCGCGGCCCAAACGGGTGCGAGGCAACATGCCTTTGATGGCCTTCTCTACGATGTACGTAGGACGACGCTGGATCATGTCCTTGGCTGCAACGAAACGCTTACCACCGGGATAGCCACTGTAGAACCAATAGTCCTTGTCAGCCATTTTGTTTCCGGTAAACCTCACTTTGTCTGCGTTGATGATGATAACACAATCACCGCAGTCTACGTGTGGGGTGTAAGACGGCTTGTGCTTGCCGCGCAACAACGTTGCAGCAGCAGTTGCCAAGCGACCCACAATCTCCGTTTCGGCATCGATAACGTGCCACTTCTTCTCAACAGTTGCGCTGTTGGCGGAGACAGTTTTGTAACTTAACGTAGGTTTCACTGTATAAAAAATTTTAGTTATTCCTTTAAAGGACTGCAAAGGTAGGAAAACCAACCGATTATTCCAATATCCTTAAGTTAATTTTTTCTTAGAAGTTCTTCCACATCATGGAAGCTTGGGGTTTCGGACTCTTTTGAGTGTATTTGGCGTTCTTTTTTAAATTGTACAAGTTCTCAATGCCTCCTTCAACCTGAAAATAAATCAACTGCCCAATGGGCATTCCTGCATACACTCGAACCGGACGAACACAACTGATCTCCAACGTCCAGTAATTGCAAAAGCCTACATCTCCCTTTCCAGCCGTAGCGTGGATATCAATCCCTAGCCTTCCCACCGAACTTTTCCCTTCCAAAAACGGAACCGTATGGTGGGTTTCGGTGTACTCCATGGTACTGCCCAAATACAATTCCCCCGGCTGAAGCACAAATCCCTCCTCAGGAATTTCGAACTCAGAAATCGGATTATCCATTTTCGCATCCAACTCCCGATTGGTATAGATGGCCAAGTGTTTCGATAAATGAACGTCGTACGAATTGGTTCCCAAGGCCGAACGATCGAACGGCTCGATAACAATTTTGCCTTCTTCAATGGCTTGGAGGATGGATGTATCGGTTAAAATCATGTTGCAAAGATGCGACTATCCGCGTAAAAACACCAACTTGTTTCCAGAACTTTCCGCCTCGCTCCATCGGTACCCGTCTCGATCAAACCCCCGAATATCATCCATACTCTGGGCATCAATATCCAGTAAGTACCTGGCCATCAACCCCCTTGCCTTCTTTAAAAAGAATTGCACCGGTTTGTACTTCCCGTTGGAAAATTCCAAAAACTGACATTCCAAAACCGGATTAGCGATCGACTTAAAATCAATTACCCGCGCGTATTCGGCAGAAGCCAAATTCACCAAAATTCCATCTTCAATTTCCTCTTTGATGGATTGGGTAACGGTTGATTTCCAAAATTCTACCAAATTTTTCTTTCTGCCCACTCCTACTTGAGTGCCCATTTCTAACCGATACGGCTGTATCAATTCGTGGGGGCGCAATGCGCCATGCAAACCGCTCAACAGCCTTAACTGTTTTTGGGCTCGTTGCCAAACCTCATCCGTCATGGAATGCGCATCCAAACCGGAATACACTTCGCCAGCGAACGCAAAAATTGCCGGACGCGCCGATTCGCCATTGGGCTGTACGCTCCATTCTTGAAAACGGCCAACATTTAACTCGGCCAAGTCCTTGGAAATGTCCATCAAATCCATCAACTTCTTGGCCGAAAACCCCTTCATCTTCTTTACAATCGTTTCCGATTGATCCATCCAACGGGGCATCTCCGAGGAAGAAAATGGATAAGGTTTTTGGTAATCCAGTGTTTTAGCGGGAGAAACAAGAATGATCATGATTTATTTCAGCAAATCTTTCATGACTTGAACCGCTTCGAACAATTGTTGGTCTTTCTTCAAGCCGTTCATCCATTGTTCGTTTTTCTTCACATTGATGGTGTCGTATTGAATGCTCGGCAAGTCGGATTTGGGATTGAAGAAGTTCCAGCCATTCAATTCCTTAACCAATTTATTTCCGGCATCTGCTTCGCTTTTATCCTGCTTTCTCTTAACACCGTAAGCGTTGTAATCCAAGGTTACCGAAGATTGTTCTTTGTTCTTCTTAGCTTTTAAGGCCGTATTTTGTTGGTAGATGAAATATTCGTTTTTTGCGATTCTTTTCTGCGCATTGCTGATGGCAGAAGTCCAGTTCGCAGCTCCCGTTCCGCGATAAACTTGGTATTTCGCCGCCGGAACTTGATCATCGGCCATGGGAAAATCTTCGGCACGTTCTCCATTGGGGATGTACTGGTAAGGATCGGGGAAAATGATATCGGGAATGACGCCTTTTTTCTGGGTTGTGGAGCCGTTGATGCGGTAGAATTTGGCGATGGTTACCTTCACCTGACCGATGGGGCGCAGCTCACTGTTGTTCGGGAGTCCGTTATCCAAATCGAAAAAGTTCTGTACCGTTCCTTTACCGAACGTGGTGGAAGTTCCCATGATGATGGCACGTTGATAATCTTGCATGGCTGCGGCAAAAATTTCCGATGCGGAAGCGCTGAAATGATTCACCAAAACAATGAGGGGCTTTTCAAATTCCACATTGCTGCTGGGATCGGCGTGCTGGAAGGCTTCTTGACCGCGGCGTTTTTCCAAAACTACCGGACCAGAAGGAATGAAATATCCGGCCATTTTCACCACATCTGAAAGGCTTCCGCCTCCGTTATTGCGCAAATCCATCACCAATCCATCAACGTTTTCGGCTTTGAGTTTTTCCAACTCTTTTTTCACGTCGGCTGCGCAACGTCGGCCGTTGGCATCAGCAAAATCGGCATAAAATTTCGGAAGGTGCAAATAGCCAATTTTTTTTCCTGTTCCCTCCACTTCTACCACCAGGGAACGAGCAAAAGTTTCTTCCAATTCAATCACATCGCGAACGATGGCAATAACCTTCATCTCGTCGTTTGGCTTTTTAACGGTTAAACGAACTTCGGTTCCTTTTTTCCCGCGAATGAGTGAAATGGCTTCATCCTGATCCCAACCGCCAATATCAACCGGTTCGGCCGCTCCTTGAGCGACCTTCATGATTAAATCGTTCACCTGCAATTCACCTTGTTTCCAAGAGGGAGAACCGGGAACAATTTCGGTAATTTTTAAATAGCCGTTTACTTGTTGAAGTTTGGCTCCAATGCCTTCCATTTTTCCCGACATGGAAATGTCGAACTGTTTTTTGTCGGCCGGAGGGAAAAAGTTGGTGTGTGGATCATAAACGCCAACCAATACGTTCACGAAATACGAAAATCGATCCAATTCTTTTTGTTTTTTGATGCGCGAAAATTGGTCGTTCATGTTCTCTTGAACTTTTTTTCGCGCTTGCATTTCCAATTCTTCTCGAGATTGAATCTTCACGGTATCAGATTTTGCCGCAGCATCTGCTTGGGCTTGCTCTTTGTCGTAAACTTGATTCAAAACCTGCAACTTCAAACCCTTTCTCCAACGATCTTTCAACTCAGCCTCATCTTTGGCCCAACCCAATTTTTCCGGATCGGACTCTACTTTTTCAGAAGCCACAAACGTGAACGGTTGGGATAAAATTTCGGTCACCATTTTTTCAACTTGAAGCGTTCGCTGATCCATTTTGGAAGCAACGTCGAGATAAAATTGAAAATCCTGAACCTTTACTTGATCATCAATTTGATTTTCATGCTTTTTCAGCGCATCTATATCGCTTTGGGTGAGGTATAATTTGCGGTAATCCATCCGCTTTAAATACAACTGAAAAACATCCTTTGAATAGGTATCGTTCAATGTTCTTGGATTAAAGTGGGTTCCATCCAACGCTTGATAGGCAATCCCAACGATGGCTTTTCGGCGTTGATCCATATCGTCTGACACGAAGGAAAACAACGAAATAGAAATCAACAAAAAAGAGAAGATGGAAAAATTTTTAGACCAGAATTTCATAGGAAAATTTTCAGAGAAACGAAATTAAAAAGAATCGGATGCACTTGCTTCGAAAAAGCAAAAAAAAACCGCTCAAAATCGTTGAGCGGTTTTTCTGTTTTAATCAATGATCAATCGTAATTGTAATTTTCGCTAAACATGAAGCTCATGATGCGAGGAAGATCGCGAACCGACATGAAACCAACGGGTTTTCCATCTTCTTCAACCACCAAAGCACTAAAGTTTGCTTTATTTAAAAGAGCAACAGATTCTCCAAGTGGTGTTGAAGGAGCTACGAAAACCACATCTTTGGTCATGATATCATTCACAGGAGTGTGATCTAAATCTGCATTGGGGTTATTCAACGCAAATTTCAACAAATCGGATGCAGTTACGATACCAACAACTTTGCCAGAATTCTCATCGGTAATCACCAAATGGTGCAAGGAGAAATTCATGAACAAATCTTTCAGCTGGTGCAAGGTTGAAGAAGGATGACCAACGATCACGTGTGCAGTCATAACTTCTGAAATCGGGGTATTTTGATTCATAAAATGGAATGTTTTAAATGCAAGGAACGAGAACCACTTTTCTAGAAAACTTGGGTTTTCCTAAACCTGAAAATCTTTTTACCGTTGCAACACGAATGGGATAGGTAATTGCATCGGTTACAGGACATCCAGGTTGTGGATTTCGAACGGTAAAGTTAATCAAAAGCCCTGATTTACCTTTACTCATTTTATTTATTTCTAGTTCAGTACCTCCGGTTCGGTGAACTCCTGAACAGATGAAAACCAAGTAATTCTTGGAAAAATCGACATTGGGGAATACAAAACTGGCTGGTGGATTGATTTTATAATCTTCACAAAATTGGAAAAATTGCTTTTGAGATGTAAAAACTTTTTCGAACGGCTCGTTGGATTGGAATGCTTCGAACGAGGAAGTTACATCGTTAAAAACCAATTTTTGAGAAAAGCTTTCGTAAGAAAAAGCCAAAATGGACAGCAGAAGGAGTAGTTTTTTCATTGTTTTCAAAGTTCCACAATTGGAAGGAATAAACAAAGAAAATGATGACTAATTTTGTTCGCATGTTCGAGTCGCTCAATTTTGAACTTTTTCACACTCGCCACGGCAGTTTCACCTTTTTAGATTTGGTGGGAATGGTGTTGGTGATTTTGAGCGTTTACGTTGTTTCCTTTATTCTTCGGAAAGTAGTTTCAAGGAACTTAAAAAAGAGGAAGAATTTCGACCGCAGTCAGATTCTCACCTACAACAAAATCCTTCATTTTGCGGTCATGCTGATTGGGATTTTATTGGCGTTCCGAACTGCAGGATTCCCATTAACCACCGTTTTGGCAGGTTCGGCAGCTTTACTCGTTGGGGTTGGTTTTGGGATTCAGAACATCGTGAATAACTTCATTTGCGGACTGATCATTCTGTTTGAAAAGCCGTTCAAAATGGGGGAATACGTGAAAGTTGGTACCGTAGAAGGGAAAGTGGTAAAAATTACCAACCGTGCTACCCAACTTCTCACCTTGAACGACGAAATTGTGGTTCTTCCCAATGCGAAAATGCTGGAAGGCGCCATCATCAATTTATCCTACCAACGTTCGGTAAGGATAGCTTCCCAGTTCCACGTAGCCTACGGGACCGATTTGATGCTGATGAAGCGATTGTTGTTGGACATCGCTCAATTGCATCCGTGGGTGGTTCAGGAACCCAAACCCGATGTTTTCATCCCGTCGTTTTCCGAGAATGGCATCGAGGTTTCCCTGTTTGTGTACGTTGATCAGCCTGAACGTTACCAAAAGATTTTGAGCGATCTGCACTACGCCATCGAAAAAGCGTTTCGCGAACATGGAATCGTTCTCCCCTACCCTCAGCGGGTTGTTCATTTGAAACAGGCTTAATCCTTTCTCACTCGGGTAATTCCGTAGGGATAATCTTGCTGAATGAGGGAATTGATCCACTCAAAATCATCAGGATTTGAAACAAAATCGAGGTTATCGGTTTCAATAACGAGGTACCGAAGACCGGTAGCTTCGTTCATAAAGCGGAAGTAGCCGCGAGCGATTTTGTTGAGGTAGGTATCGGAAAGATCGAGTTCGAATTCCCGATTTCTTTTTTTGATATTTTGAAGCAATTGATCTGCCCCATTGTGCAAGTAAACAAACAGTTGCGGTTGGGGCAGCTGCCGATTGATGATTTGAAACAAGTTGGAAAACAACTCAAATTCCGATGGCTCTAAATTCTCCTGGGCAAAAATCAAACTCTTGTAAAAGCTGTAATCGGAAATGACCGACAATCCGCCATCGCGAAGCGGCATAAACTCCTTTTGAAATTGGTGGTAACGTTCGGCCAGAAATGCCGTTTCAACCGAAAATGCAAAGCGTTCCGGCTCTTGGTAAAACTTAGGAAGAAAGGGATTGTCGATGAATTTCTCGAGTAAAATTCCCGTTTGGTATTTTTCAGCCAACATCATGGATAGGGAGGTTTTCCCCGATCCAATGTTTCCCTCTATAACGATAAACTTATGCTTCACGGTACAACGTTACAATTCCTTCATCTCTGCAATAGCGAAGCAATTCCGGAACAACCATTTGATAGGTTGGATGAACCCATTCCGGAAATATTTCCTGCAAAGGAAGAAGAACAAAGTTACGTTCATGAAGGCGTGGATGCGGCAATAAAAGATCTGAGCTGTGAAAAATTTCTCGATCCAAAAACAATAAATCCAAATCGATCTTGCGTGGCCCCCATCGCTCCCCATCTTCTCTCCCCATCATGGCCTCTATTTTTTTCAAGTAATGAAGGATTTCGATCGGGTTTAATTCCGATTCAACCAAAACAACCTGGTTAAGGAAATGGGATTGTTCCAGGACACCCCAAGGTTCAGATTCGTACACTTTTGATTTCCGGACAACCTTTCCAACCAACGATTCCACCCATAGAATGGATTTCTCTAATGCTTCAACCCTTGGCTCGATGTTGCTCCCCAATCCAATTCCAACTAATTTCAACTTGTTTAATTTTCATTGCAAATTTAACAATAAAAGTTCAACAATAATTACTTGGTTTTAGGTTTATACCCCGATTGTTTCACGATTTGTTGAAAATTTTGATTTTTCATCAAAGCATCGATGGGTACATCTGAATTTTGACTCATGTACTGCTCCACCAAGCGCCATCCCACCCAACGGCCAATTTTTCCTGGACTCTCTTTGGGCATTCCCGGAGTAAAAGGAGCATCGTTGATGTACCGGGAAACGATGCGAATTTCATTGGAAAACAATACGTTTTTAGAAGTTAGAAATCCCCAAATGCTGCCCTCGCTTTTCAAGCACCAAGCTACTTTTTCACCCGGCAACTCCATGATCAAAGAGTCGTTAAAATCGGGAAGCAATCGTTTTTTTACGAAGTTCCATTTTCCCCAATAAACCATTTGATCCACCAAAGGAGCACCTTCTAAACCGTATCCCATTAAATTCCCCAATGCTGCATCGGCCAAGGTGGGAACCATGAATTCGGGTTTTGTGGCGAACCGTTGGTAGGCATACATTTTTTCACCAAGCTTGTTGTAATCGAAGCTTTCACCCAAAAAACATTCCAACGAAATAAATAGGGTTGAATCATCCAGCAATCCGCCCTTAATCAATCCGTTTTGAAGTCCGAAAATGGAATTCATGGTAACAATTCTTTTGATGGGCATTTTGGGAAAATACTTGTTCCAATAGCCCACCAAGGGCAACATGCTCTTTTTTAGAGAATCGGAATTGGCATATTTCTGAGCCACCAAGCGGTCCAGTTCGGCAATGTTTTTTTCTTTCAAAACACCTTGAACATAAACGGCCAATTGATCGGCTGGCATTTTAGGATCCAAGCCCAAGATTTGAAAAAGATAGATATCAACCCACTCTCCGTACTTTTTTTTGAGACTTGCGTATTGTGCATTGAACTCTCCGGTTCCTAAGGCTACCACATCGCGATCAAATCGGATCAGCTGAACCTCGGCTTGTTCCACGGCATCGTTGTCTTTTTCAACTTTGGCAATGCTGGTAGAATTGGACGTAGATGGCTGCAACATCCAGTAGAGTAAACCGAACAAAGCAGCAGCCATGATGCCCAAGAAAATAAGGTGTTTACGTTGAATCATAACCCAAAAATATTAAGTAGAAAAGAATCAAAACTGCTTTTTACCTTTGACAAAAAGAATTTTTATGAAAAAATGTTTTTTACTCATGGCCATTTTGGTTTCAACGGTTTCCTACGGACAAGGATTTCGGTTTGGGATTACCGGGAATAGCGGTGTAGGATGGTTTACTCCTCAAACCAAATACTTAAAGGCTGCTGGATCTAACCTCAATTTCGGCTATGGTATTACGGCTGATTATGAATTTTCAGATAATTATGCATTAAATTTTGGATTCAATATCGGACAAAATGGAGGAAAATTGATGTTCGATTCTTTGATTTACCAATTGCCCAAAAGTACAGGGGGAACCTATTTCGATACCCTGCTTGGACTATCCTACGAGTACAAAAACCAATGGATTGAACTACCAATTTCGTTAAAATTAAAAACCAATGAAATTGGCTATTTGAAATATTTTGCTTCATTTGGATTAAAACCAGCCATTCT
>CANHCV010000060.1 GCA_947459245.1 Bacteroidota bacterium | reverse complement strand
TGTAATTCCCAACTATTTTTTGTCTATCGAAATCAAATCCTTTGAATTTTTTATTTTTAACCTGATTCCAAAATAAAACCTCTGATAAATTTCTGGCTTGCCTAAGTTTCTTAGCTCTTTCTTTGAGATTGGGGTTGTAGGGTAAACTCATGTAGTTTTTCGTGTTTCTTCTACCCCGTTCACCGTTGTTCGACACTCTTTTCTCGGAGGGGGATTTCTCTGTAATAAAGCTCTCACTCAATGTTTCAGCAATTTTCTTCATGATTTCTGGGTTCAAATTTTGTTTTTTTCTAAGCTATTTAATCATCTCCATCACTCCAGCGGCTTCCGACCCGCGGCTCTCCCTACCGCCGTTTTGCCGTACTTATCTTTGATTTGGTCCATCGCAGCGTACAATTTCATTTTTTTTGACTCGTTACCGCCCGATAGTCCGTCGAACAAGTCGAGCTGCGGACTTCCCGTAACGAGTCCGCTGACGCGCAGGCCCACCAAACGGATCCGCTGCCGTCGTTCCCACACTTGTTCCAGCAGCCGTTTGGCATGCGCCATCAGGGCCTCGTCGGAAGCGGTAAGGGGGATGCGCGTTTGTTTGCTGTGGGTATTGAAATCGGCGTAACGAATTTTTACGGTTAGGGTGGTCCCCATTTTTCCCAATTCGCGCAGCTGTTTCCCCAGCGACTCGGACATGCGTACCAATCTTCCGGTAATATCAGAAACGTTGATGGTGTCTTGATCGAAGGTGTGTTCGTGGCTGATGGATTTTTCTTCCAAATACGGTTCAACGGCTCGCTCGTCGATGCCGTTGGCGCGCTGCCACAGGTCGATCCCATTTTTCCCAAAAACGGTTTGCAGCCGCTCGGGCGCAATTTGTTGGAGGGTGCCAATGCGTTGAATGCCCAACTGTTGCAAGGTTTTGGCGGTTTCAACGCCAATCATGGGAATTTTTCGAACGGGTAGGGGAGAGAGGAACGGCTTTTCAAGCCCTTGCCACACCCGTTGTTTTCCGTTGGGTTTGGCTTCTCCCGTGGCCACTTTCGAAACGGTTTTATTGGTAGAAATACCCATGGAAAGCGGCAGACCACTTTCTTGGATAATTTTCTGCCTCAACTCTGCCGCATACCGCTCGCACCCAAAATAACGATCCATCCCCGTTAAATCGAAGTAAAACTCGTCGATACTCGCTTTTTCGTACAGAGGGACCGACTCGGCTACGATTTCGGTGATGATTCGGGAGTGGTGGCTGTACGCTTCCAGATCGCCCCGCAAAACCAAGGCCTCCGGACAAAGTCGTTTCGCCATTTTCATGGCCATACCCGAATGAATGCCCCACTTCCGGGCCTCGTAACTGCATGAAGCGACCACTCCGCGTTCCGCATGTCCGCCAATGATCACCGGTTTCCCCATCAAAGCTGAATTTCGCAACCGCTCTACCGACACAAAAAAGGTGTCTAAATCCATGTGCACTATGCATCGTTCCATGTTGACAAATATTATGACAATCTTTCGCCAATAAATTAGGCAAAAGAAATCAAATTACTATCTTTGAAAAAAAAATAAAGATGGGGTTTTCTGAAAACTTGAAATTACTTCGGCAGCGCAAAGGATGGTCGCAGCAAGAAGTAGCCGATACGCTTGGGGTAAAGCGATCTTCCTGGAGCGCTTATGAAAATGGGGCTTCTGAGCCCAATTTAACGCTTTTGCAGAAAATTACCGCCTTGTATGGGGTAACGTTGGATGCGTTGGTGTGCGAAGATTTTACTACCTATGGCGAAAGCAAATGGACCGAGTTGAATCACTCCATGCAGGCCGATGTTCGCGGACAACGCCTCCGGATTTTAGCGACAACCGTGGATCGGAATAACAAAGAGCGAATTGAAACCGTTCCCGTGAAAGCCAAGGCCGGTTACACCGCCGGTTACTCCGATCCTGAATTCATTGCCGAATTGCCTCACATTGAATTGCCGTTCCTCGATCGCAATCGGAAGTACCGTTGTTTCGAAATTTCGGGAGACTCCATGCCTCCCGTTCACTCCGGTGCCTACGTGGTGGGAGAATACTTGACCGATTGGTCAAGCATCAAGCCGGGAACGCCGTGCATTGTGGTCACCCAATCGGAAGGCATCGTGTTCAAACGGGTGCACGCTCGGGTAGAAACCCATGGTTCGTTTTTGCTGGAATCGACCAACGCTGCCTATCCACCGTATTTTGTCGATGCCAAAGAAGTCTTAGAAATGTGGAAGTTTTGTTACGCCATTGAAAGCGTGTTCGATGCAGCACCGGTAACGGCGGCCCACGAATTGCCGGAGATGCTGCAGCAAATGCGGCTCGATATTGCCGACATCAAAAGGCGGCTGGAAGATTAAGTTTTCTGCTTCTTCTTTTTGGCTGCGGGGAACAAAATGTTGTTCAAAATCAACCGATAAGCAGGAGAATTGGGGAATAGTGCCAAATCAGTCGGTGGCTCGTACACCATGTGTTGGTAATCTTCGGGGTCGTGGCCACCGTAAAACGTCCACGTTCCCTTCCCGTACTCTCCGTGAATGTAGCGGGCTTCACCCAAAGATTTGTTTTCTCCCATCACCAACACCCCCGGTTTTACCAACGATTTTTTATAAGCCGTAGATTGGCCCATGAAAGCATGAACCACTTGCAAGTGATTTTGGCAAAGCATGGTTGGAACGGGATCCCATTTGGCTGAAAAATCAAACAAGGTGAAGAAATCGGAGTTTTCGGGAACATTCCCCCGGGTATTCGTTACATCAATGTCGGAGTGTTCGTAATAATACGGATCGCGAACCAAGGTGAAGTTCTGGAAAGCAAAGGTTTTACTAAAATCGAGCTTGCGTTGGGCGTTAGCATCCATCGGATCTCCATCGAACATGGATTCGCAAATATCAACGCCGTCGGCGGCCAATGCGATGTCGTAGGTGTCGGCTGCACTGCACATGGCAAATAAAAATCCGCCGCCCATCACAAAGTCGCGCATTTTTTTAACTACGGCCCCTTTGAGTTGACTTACTTTACTGAATCCCCATTTTTGGGCCGTAGCGGTTTGGTCGGCCACGTCTTTTTTGTACCAATCGGTGGTGCTGTAGCTCGACCAAAACTTTCCGAACTGCCCGGTGAAGTCCTCGTGATGCAAGTGCAACCAGTCGTATTCGGGCAGTTTGCCTTGCATGATTTCATCGTCGTAAACAACCGTGTAGGGAATTTCAGCATAGGTGAGGGCCAAGGTTACGGCATCGTCCCAAGGTTGTTTGGTTTTGGGTGAATAAACGGCAATTTTCGGCGCTTTCTCCAGTTTTACCACATCCTGATTCACTTCGGGATCGGCAATGTCTTGAAGAATAGCTGCATACTGAACGTCGGGAATGATTTCATAGGAAACGCCTCGAATCTTACACTCTTTCTCCAGCAATGGGTTCGCATTCATGGAGAAAGATCCGCCGCGGTAGTTCAGCATCCAATCGGTAACCATGCCGCGTTCGATGGCGTAAAACGCAATTCCGTACGCTTTGAGGTGATTTTTTTGAACATCATCCATGGGAATCACCAACTGAGCTGCAGATAGTGAGAAAGAAAAAAACAGGGCAAAAAACAAGACGATGAAACGCATATCCGAATAACGTAAGAAAATCAAAATGGTTAACCTTGTTGGTGTTTTTCTAAAACGGATGCGATGTTGGGTTTGAAATACCGATTGCTTTTCATGATTTTTCCATCTTCCCGAAAGATGGGTTCCCCATTTTCATCCAGTTTGGAGAGGTTAGACTGTTGAATTTCTTCGAAAACGTCTTCGATCACGTGTTGCAATCCGTGCGACAAGATGGTCCCGCAAAGGATGTACAATTGATCACCAAGGGCATCTGCAATTTCGGTGAGGTTTCCTTCTTTAGCGGCCTCCAAGTACTCGTCATTTTCTTCGGCCATCAGGCGATGACGGAGTTCAACGATGGAAGTTGGAAGCTGAGCTACGGGAGATTCATGTTGAGGAACCTTGAATTTGGTGTGGAATTCGGAAACGTACGACAGTGGTTTTTTCATCTTAATCCAAAGAAAATGTCGTGGATCCAATTCGATAACCTTCGCAATAGAGCTCCACGGAATATTTTCCGGGGCCGAGAAAATTGGTTTTGTTGAAATAACCGCATTCTTCGACTTCGTTCCCAAAATAGGGTACGGTTTTGGTGAAAGAGTAAAGGGTTTCTTTCCCTTCGAAACTAAATTTACCAGATCCCGAACCTTCGTCGTACACCGTTGTGCCATCGGGGGAAATGATTCGAACGTGCACCAATTTATTTCCATGGTTCGCTACGGAATTGGGAAGTAAATTGAAGCAAATCTTGATTTTTTCGACATTTTTTGATTTGGAAACAGCATCTTCTTTGCCATTTCTGCGGAAGCGAATGGCCGAGGCAATGGTTTTGTTGGAGGCAAGAATGGCTCCGCGCTGAATTTTCTCGTACAAGAATGAATTTTCGGCCGTTAACTTTTGGCTCCGTTCTTTTTCTTCGCTCAAGTTTTGAGAGAGCAAGGTGTTTTCGCCTTTTAATTTTGAATTTTCTTGATTGAGCTCGTTGATCTGAGCCAAGTACGCATTTTTTTCCTTGGTTAAGTTGGCCATGAGGGCGCGAACCTTCTTCAAATCTTCTTCGGTAGCTTTCCCTACCCGAATAAGGGAGTCGATGCTGCGCGATTTGGTTTGAATATCGTCAATTTTTTGATCGATCACCCGATTGAGGTCGGTGTTGTCTCCTTTTTGGGCTTGAAGCTCAGAAATGAGTCCAGTTCTAAGTTTCTCACTTTCAGTAAGTAAATTTTGTTCTTTTTGAATTTTGTCCTGTTGGGAAGATTCTCTCATGAACCAAAAGAGATTGGTTCCAACCAACAAGGCCAAAAGGAAAAAAAGGGTAGCTCGGGAGTTTGCGTTCTGACTCATAATAATTTCAAACGCCAAGATAATTGAAAAACTTGTTAATGACCAAAACAAAGTTCGCTTTTCAAGGAAATCGAAGGTTATTTTTGTATGACTTTTCCGTTTTTCAAAAAGGAACCTATGCGTTTAAGAATTTTATTTGAAGATAACCATTTAATTGCTGTTTATAAACCTGCTGGAGTATTGGTTCAAGCCGACGATACGGGGGATATTTGTTTGAAGGAAATTGTGGAGGACTACATTGTTCGGGAATACAACAAGCCGGGCGCCGCATTCGTAGGAGTAATTCACCGCATCGATCGCCCGGTTTCGGGCTTGGTTTTAATGGCGAAAACGTCGAAGGCCCTCGCTCGAATGAACAAAATGTTCGAAGAGAAAACCATTCAAAAAACGTATTGGGCTGTGGTGCACAACCACGCAGAGTCGGAAGAATCCGTTGAACTCGTGAACTGGATTTTAAAAGATTCGGCAAAAAACATGGTTCATTGCTACAACAAAGCCAGAGGCGCCGCAAAACGTGCCGAACTTTCCTACAAACAAATTGGCGCCTCCAAAGGGTTTTCGCTCTTCGAAGTGAAACCCAAAACCGGCCGCCCGCACCAGATTCGTGCCCAAATGAGCTATGCCGGTTTCCCCATTGCGGGAGATGTGAAATACGGTGCAAAAGGATTCCTTTCCGATCAATCCATCGCATTGCATGCCTATTCCCTGGAATTCGATCACCCCATTTCCAAAGAAAAGGTCATCATCAAATGCCTGCCCGAGAAGAAAAATAAATGGAGTTTATTCGACTAAGATATCTTTGCAATCATGCCGAAACATCACCTCATTACCGCTGCTTTACCCTACGCCAATGGCCCCATTCACATCGGACATTTGGCCGGGTGTTATTTGCCCGCTGATATTTACGTTCGTTACCTTCGATTGATTAGAGAAGATGTTCTTTTCATTTGCGGTTCCGATGAACACGGGGTTCCCATCACCCTAAAAGCCCAAAAAGAAGGCATTACCCCCCAAGATGTGGTGGATCGCTACCACGCTTTGATGGGGGGCGCATTTCAAAATTTCGGAATTTCTTTCGATTATTACGGAAGAACATCTTCCGCGACCCATAAAAAAACGGCTTCCGATTTCTTCCAAAAATTGTACAACGATGGTGTCTTTTTGGAAGAAGTAACCGAACAATATTACGACGAACAAGCTCAACAATTTTTGGCAGACCGGTACATCACAGGCACCTGCCCAAGTTGCCAAAATCCAGGCGCTTACGGCGATCAATGTGAAAAATGCGGAAAAACCCTCAGCCCATCTGATCTCATTGAACCCAAATCGGCTCTTTCTGGAAATGTTCCGGTTTTAAAACCAACCCGAAATTGGTTTCTGCCATTGGATCGGTTACAGCCAAAAATTGAAGCCTTCATGGGTTCTCGCCAAGGATGGAAACCCAACGTAACCGGGCAAGTTCGTTCATGGCTGCAACAAGGATTGCAACCCCGAGCGATGACCCGCGATTTATCGTGGGGCGTTCCAGTTCCAAGTCAAATTCCGAGTTCAGAAGGAAAGGTTTTGTACGTTTGGTTCGATGCTCCCATCGGTTATATTTCGGCCACCAAAGAGTACTTTGAAAAAAAGGGAGATCCAGAAGGTTGGAAGAAATACTGGTCGGGCGACGATGCTCGATTGGTTCATTTTATCGGGAAGGACAACATTGTTTTCCATTGCATCATTTTCCCATCCATGTTGATGGAGCACGGTGGATTTGTTCTGCCAGAAAATGTTCCAGCCAACGAATTTCTCAATTTGGAAGGCGATAAAATTTCAACCTCTAGAAATCATGCCGTTTGGTTGCACGAATATTTGGAAGACTTACCCGGTAAGGAAGATGAATTGCGTTACGTTTTAACCTCCATTGCGCCGGAGTCGAAAGATGCCGATTTTTCTTGGAAGGATTTTCAAACCAAGGTGAACAGTGAATTGGTTGCCATTTTAGGCAATTTCGTGAATCGGGTTTTGGTGCTTTCTCACAAATATTACGAAGGAGTTGTTCCCAACGATGCTGAAGTTTCTGGAGATACGGATGAACGCAAAAAAGTTTTAGATGCCTACCACCATTGCCACGCCGAGGGAAATCAAGCCATTCAAAAAATGCAGGAAGCGTTGAAACACTACAAGTTTCGCGAAGCTCAAGCAGAAATGATGAATTTTGTTCGCTGTGGGAATAAATTCTTGGCCGATACCGAGCCATGGAAACTTCAAAAAGTTGATCCTGCTGCAGTTGAAGCCATTTTAAGCTACGCGCTTTCATTAACCGGAAACATCGCTTGCGCTTGCCAACCGTTTCTGCCTCGAACCTCGGAAAAGATCTTTTCCATGCTGAATTTTTCTTCCGAAGAGGTGATGAAACATTTTTGGAAAAAGGGTGAAATGGTAGAAATGATGGCACCCGGACATCAATTGGGAGAAGTGAGTTTATTGTTTCAAAACATTGAAGATGACGCCATTCAACGTCAGTTGGAAAAGCTTGAAGCTGCGAAAATGGCCAATCAAGTCATTGCAGAAAAAGTTATTGCGGCTCCCAAAGCAGAAGTGACTTTCGACGATTTTTCGAAAATTGATTTGCGGATTGCTACGATTTTGGAAGCCCAAAAAGTGCCCAAAACCGATAAATTGATGCAGCTTTTGGTCGATACAGGAATGGATCAACGAACCATTGTGAGTGGAATTGCTCATCAATACTCCCCCGAAGATTTGGTGGGCAAACAAATCATGGTCCTTTGCAACTTGGCTCCCCGAAAATTGAAAGGAATCGAAAGCAAAGGAATGATTTTATTGGCGAAAGATCCCGATGAAAACCTTATTTTCGTGTCTCCCCTTCGTCCCACGACGAATGGCTCTGAAGTCGCATGAACCGCATAAAATGTTTGGGATTGTTTGCTCTGCTTGCCTTGGCAAGTTGTAGAAACGAAACATTACCTCCTGTTTCTCTCGAACCGGGCATTTATGCCATTCAACCGGGGAACGAGTTTGTTTACGAAGTCGATTCCATCAATTACAACGATTTTACCAATCGCATCGATACCTTTCGCTTTTTAATGAGGGAACGGGTCGATTCGATTTTGGAGCAAACATCAACCACAAAAAAAGTCAGGGTTTTTCAAGAATCCTTGGATCCCACATCCCAATCGTGGAATCCCATTGCAACGGTGCTCGTTACGTTTGCGCCTGGAGTGGTTCGCACCACCGAAGACAACAATCAATTTATCCGATTAATTGTGCCGATTTACGAGGGAAACAGTTGGAAAGGAAACGTTTTAACCAATAACGAACCTTGGAACAACGACTGGGAATACTATTATTACGATGTATGGCGTTCTAAAGATGTTTTAGGAAAGCGTTTCGATTCCACGGTTTCGGTTAATTGGATAGAATCCTCCACCTTTATCGATGAAACCTTGGGCGAAGAAATGTATGCTCAAGGTGTTGGAAGAATTCATCGCCGATTTAAAAACATTCGTTTCAAAGCCAATGGAAACATTGAGTCGGGTTACGATGTTACTTGGTCATTAAAAAGTTGGAAAAAATGAAAAATATTCTCCTTCTATTCATCTGCCTTATTCCTGCTTTTTCCTGGGCACAAATCCCAGCGACCCGGTATTTTGTAGAATTTATTGACAAAGGAAGTTCTTCCTTTAGCTTACAGCGGCCATCGGAATTTTTAAGTCAACGAAGCATCGAACGCCGCTTAAAGTTCAACATCCCCCTCGATTCTACCGATTTACCCGTAACTTCTTCATACATCGCCAGTGTTCAACGGATGGGAGGTCTGATTCATTGTACATCCAAATGGTTCAATGGGGTTGTGGTGGAACCGAGGGATTCGCAAAGTTGGGAGAACATCAAAATATTGCCTTGCGTTAAATCTACCCAACCGGTTTTCAAACTCAAGCGAAGCATTGATCCTTGGATTGAACCCGTATCAACAGAAGGCCTTTCGGGATTTCCCGATTCGGTTTATGGAATTGGGTTAACTCAGGTTAAACAATTGAACCTTCAACCCCTGCATCAAGAAGGATTTACGGGAAAAGGTGTTTGGATTGCCGTTCTCGATGCCGGCTTCATCAATGTGCCCAGCATCGCAGCCTTTCAACCCTTGTTTTCCGAAGGAAGGATTGTTGGAAATCGAGATTTTGTGGATCGGGATAACGATCCTTACAACGGAGATATTCACGGCACTTTGGTATTGAGTTGCATGGCTGCCAATCTTCCAGGTTTGATGGTGGGTACCGCTCCCGACGCCAAATACACGTTGCTTCGAACCGAAGACGTGGGATCGGAGCGTCGGATTGAGGAGTTCAACTGGATTGCTGGAGCCGAATACGCCGATTCTTTGGGCGTTGATGTTTTCAATACGTCCTTGGGTTACACCTGGTACGATCCTATCGACTCGATGAAGCAATACACCCAAGCCGACTTGGATGGGAATACGACGTACATTACCCGCGGTGCCGATTTCGCAGCGAAGAAAGGGATTTTGGTGGTTAATAGCGCCGGAAACGAAGGCGGAAGCGCATGGGGAAACATTTCAGCACCTAGCGATGGCGATAGCGTTTTTTGCATCGGCGCCGTTGATTCTTCTGGTTTTCGAGCCGGATTTAGCGGAATGGGTTTGTCAAGTCAACGCATTAAACCAAATGTAATGGCTTTGGGAGCCCGAACGCCCCTACTTAACCACAACGGAAACCCCAGCACCGGCTCGGGAACTTCGTTTAGTGGACCCGTGATGGCCGGTGCCATGGCTTGTTTGGTTCAGGCATTTCCTCAAAAATCCAATTGGGAGTTGATGAAAGCCGTCGAAAAAAGCGGCAGTCAATACCAAAACCCCGACACGTTGATGGGGTATGGAATTCCCGATTTTGGGAAAGCGTATCAAGAGTTGAACCAATGGAAAAAGTACTTTCCGAAGGATCAGGATTTTTGTTTGGTCTTTCCGAATCCGGTGGGTACGAACTCGAGAATTGTTTTCAAAGAGGCTTTCGCCAACATCACTTTGCGTTTGTGGGATAGCCGAGGTCGGTTGATCAAACAATGGAATATTGCCAACCAAATGAGCGAAGATTTATCGTGGATGACGCAATTGCAGCAAGGCGCTTACTTGTTGGATGTAGAAACGGAATTGCTGCAAACCCGAATTCGGTTGATGCGTTAATCTACCACGACGATTTTCTTGGTTTCGAAGAACTCATCTTCAAAATAATCGGAAATATTGGTTATTGAAGCCTTCCAACCGCTTGTTTCAATTTCTTCCGATAAATCTCCTCCCTTTAAAAAAACGTATTTTCCGTCAGGAGCAATTAAATGATCGGTCCAGTTGCGCAATTCAACCATTTGAGCTACCGCCCGGCAAGTGATGGCATCGTATTTTGATTTTAGGGTTTCAACCCTTACTGCTTCGGCCTCCACATGATCCAATTCTAGGGCATCCGCCACGCCTTGAACCACCTTGATTTTTTTGGCGATGCTGTCAACCAAATGGAATTGCTTATCTGGATAAAAAATGGCTAGAGGAATTCCGGGAAAACCGCCTCCGCAGCCAAAATCCAGAATGGTATTTCGATCTTCCAAAACCCCCAATTTGGCGATGGCCAAACTGTGAAGAACGTGGTGCACGTAAAATTGGTCGAGATCTTTTCTGGAAATTACATTGATCTGGGCGTTCCAGGTTTCATACAGCGATTTTAACTGTTCGAATTGCTCTTTCTGTTGGGAAGAGAGGTCTGGAAAATGGTGAAAAATAAGATCAACGCCCTGCATTACCAATCGGTTTTTTTGCTGAACCAACCGTCCATGGTGAAGTAAACATGCAACATGGGGAAGATGAATTCAAGAATTGGGAAGAAGTACGGAATACGTTTTTCGCCTACTTTGATCGACATTCTGGCCATGGAAATCCACCGGAGAAGGAAGGTAATTCCCCAAACTCCTAGGGCCGTATACGCAAACGGGAGGTTGTTTTCTTTCAAGAGCAAATAAGGGAAGGCGAAAATAAAAAACAACAACCCGAAGTACCAGGAGGCGGTACCCCAACCAAGAAAGAACTTATGGCTCGTTTTGTACCATTTGCTGGTGCTGGCGTGTCTTCTTTTTTGGCGCATCCAATGGTTGAAATCTTCTTTAGGTTTGGAAATGGTCATGGCCGATTTGTTCAATACCAATCCTACGTTTGTTTCCGTTGCGGCCATGTTCACAAACAAATCATCATCTCCTGAAGGATGGTGAATGTGTTTGCTGAATCCTTTTTGTTCGTAAAAGAGCGATTTGGTGTAGCCCAAATTTCGTCCTACTCCCATGTAGGGAATTCCCGCAAGGGTGAATGAAAAATAATTGAGGGCCGTTAAAACGGTGTCGAACTGAATGAGTAGATTGAGGAAGTTCTTTTGTTTTTTATAGCTTCCGTAGCCGAGAACGATGCGTTTCCCGTTGTTGAAACCGGCATTCATTTCCCGCAGCCAGTGTTGGCTTGCTGGTCTGCAATCGGCATCGGAGAAAACCAAATATTCATTTTTCGATGCCTTGATGCCGTAAAAAAGTGCTAGTTTTTTGCCGCGGCGGTACTTTTCATTGTCTTGAACCTCGGAAATGCGCAAGTGGGGATAGTGGGTTTGCAATTGCTCCAAAATGACCGATGTAGCGTCGTAAGAGCCGTCGTTCACCACCACTACCTCGTAATTGGGATAGTCTTGATTCAAAAAATACTGCAAATTGTCGTGCAGATTTTCGGCTTCGTTTTTTGCAGCGATGATGATGGAAATGGGACGAAACTCCGTTTGTCCTTCGCTGGAAGAGGAAAAATTCCAAGATCTGATCCAGAAGTAAACAACGAAAAGCAAGTGGAGCCCAATGGGAAACACCACTAAAAACAAGATTATTTCTGCATGACTAAATCCAAACACCGCGATTTCCTTTTTTTCAGGGTTATTTTTGCAACAGCGAAATTACCTTCAATTTCCCTTAAAGTTATTTTCAAGTTTTCAACGAATGGATTTTTTTGAACTTCAAGCAACCGATCCGCATTCCCGTGCTAGGGCAGGCGTGGTTCGTACCGATCACGGAGATATTCTAACTCCCATTTTTATGCCCGTAGGCACCATTGGTTCGGTGAAAGCGGTGAAACAAGAAGATTTGGAAGAATTGGTGAAAGCACAAATCATTCTAGGCAATACGTACCATTTGTATCTGCGTCCGGGAATGGATTTGATGCAAAATAACGGTGGCTTGCATCGGTTCATGAACTGGAATCGCCCCATTTTAACCGACAGCGGTGGATATCAGGTTTTTTCCCTGGCTCATCGACGAAAAATTAAAGAAGAAGGCGTAACGTTTGCCTCCCACATCGATGGAAGCAAGCATTTGTTCACGCCTGAAAACGTGATGGAAATTCAAACCGCCATTGGTTCCGACATCATGATGGCATTTGATGAATGCCCTCCGTATCCCGCTGAAAAGAAATACGTTGAGCAATCGATGCACCTTACTCACCGATGGTTGAAGCGGTGCGTTGCCCATAAAGCAACCTTGGAGCCGTTGTACGGACACCGTCAATTTTTGTTTCCGATTGTTCAAGGCGGGGTTCATGCTGATTTGCGGGCTGAGAGTTGCAAGTTTATGGCCGACCAAGATCAGCCCGGAAACGCCATCGGCGGACTTTC
>CANHCV010000059.1 GCA_947459245.1 Bacteroidota bacterium | reverse complement strand
TTGCGAAGAAGGTAAAATATCAGGCGATTTATTCATTAGTGTTGATAGGATTTCCGATCATGCAGAAATTAACCAATGTTCTTTTTTTGAAGAGTTAAAAAGGGTGATGATTCACGGTGTTCTCCACCTCATTGGTTACGGAGATAAAACGGAACAGGAATCCAAGAAAATGCGTGAACTGGAATTAGAGGCGATGTTGATGTTTCACGTGGAACATGAATCCAATTTTTTTAAAGTAAACGTTCCACGTGGAACAAAATAAGAATAGGAATGCAGAAGAATTACGATATCATCGTTGTGGGTGCTGGCCACGCTGGTTGTGAAGCAGCAGCATCTGCAGCCAGCATGGGAAAAAGCGTATTGCTGATAACCATGAACATGCAAACCATTGCACAAATGAGTTGTAACCCTGCCATGGGAGGAGTAGCTAAAGGACAAATTTTAAGAGAGATTGATGCATTGGGTGGTTTTTCAGCAGAGATAACCGACAAAACAACCTTGCAGTTTAGAATGCTCAATCGATCCAAAGGAGCTGCCATGTGGAGCCCAAGAGCTCAAAGTGATCGTCATAAATTCGCTTGGGAATGGAGAAAAAAACTAGAATCGATCCCCAATGTAGATTTTTGGCAAGAGATGGTTTCAGAATTGATCATTGATGCTGATACCGTCGTTGGAGTGAAATCAGCCATGGGAATTTCTTTTTATTCCAAAGCCGTTATTCTAACCAACGGTACTTTTTTAAACGGTAAAATTCATATTGGAGAGAAACAGTTCGGCGGCGGTCGAACCGGAGAAGCTGCAGCAAAAGGAATAACAGAACAGTTGGTTTCTTTAGGATTTACAGCCGGCCGAATGAAAACGGGCACGCCTCCTCGGGTAGATGGTCGTTCATTGGACTATTCGAAAATGGAGGTTCAAAACGGAGATGAAAATCCTTCAAAATTCTCCTACGAACAAAGCATTCTTCCCGTTCAAAACCAATTGCCTTGTTATATTACTTACACCAATCAAGACGTTCACGATATTCTAAAAACCGGTTTTGACCAATCTCCCATGTATCAAGGACGTATTCAAGGGTTGGGCCCTCGTTATTGTCCTTCCATTGAAGATAAAATTAACCGATTTGCCGAACGAGAACGTCATCAAATTTTTGTTGAACCTGAAGGAGCCGATACCGTGGAAATGTATGTGAACGGATTTTCCACTTCTTTGCCAGAAAATGTTCAATACGAAGCTTTGAAGAAAATTCCTGGATTTGAAAACGTAAAAATTTTTCGACCAGGCTATGCCATCGAGTACGACTTTTTTCCGCCAACTCAATTGTTCCCGTCTTTGGAAACAAAAAGAATTGCGAACCTTTTTTTTGCTGGTCAAATCAACGGTACTACCGGATACGAAGAAGCTGCTTGCCAAGGATTAATGGCAGGAATCAATGCTGTTCGAAAAATCAATAACGAATCCCCAATCATTCTCTCCAGAAATGAAGCATACATTGGCGTATTGATCGACGATTTGGTGAACAAAGGGACCGACGAACCGTACCGAATGTTCACTTCCCGAGCAGAATACCGCATTTTACTTCGACAAGATAATGCCGATATCCGCCTTTCTAAATGCGGATATGAAATTGGTTTATTGCCGGAAAACAGATGGCTTCGGGTGGTGGAAAAACAACAGATGACCCAACAAATGATCCAGTTTTTTACGGATACATCCGTTGTTCCCGAAGATATTAATCCCTACCTCGTTTCTTTGAATACTGCACCAATTCCTCAAAAAACGCGACTTTCGCAAATTATTTTGCGTCCTCAAGTTCAAATCAAAGAGCTGTTGTTGGCAATTCCTCAATACTTCGAAACCCTAATTTTTGATGATGAAGTTTTGGAGCAAGTTGAAATTGGTTTTAAATATTCAGCATATATCGAAAGAGAACAAGTTGTAGCAGAGAAAATGAAAAACTTGGAAGATGTACTCATTCGTCCAGGTTTCGATTACGAACGGGTTTCTTCCATTTCTTCCGAAGCCAAAGAAAAACTGAAGAACATTCAACCCCAAAATTTGGGGCAGGCTAGCCGAATTAGTGGGGTTTCCGCTTCAGACATCTCCATTTTAATGGTATATTTGACCAAATAATTCCACCAGTTATGCATACCTTGTCCCACTGTCCCGTTTGTAATTCTGATAACTTAAAGGATGCTTTTTCTTGCGTTGACCACACCACAACCCAAGAAACGTTTCAAGTCCAAACGTGTACCCAGTGTTCGTTCACCCTTACCAATCCACGCCCGGAAGATGATCAATTGGGAAAGTACTACGAATCAAAAGATTATATTTCTCATAGCAATAACCAAAAAGGGATATTTAATCGCATTTACCAAATGGTTAGGTATCATGCAATAGAATCAAAATTTAATTTGATTAACAGTTTGAATTCTAACGGATTAATACTTGATTATGGATGCGGAACCGGAGAATTTTTGGGATATGTGCAAAAGCAGGAAAGAACGGTTCTCGGTGTGGAACCGAGTGAGTTTGCCCGAAAACAAGCCATTCAAAATCACCAATTGAAAGTACTTTCCCTCGAAGAATTTCCAAGTATTTCAAATGATTCTGCCAGCATCATTTCGTTGTGGCACGTCTTGGAACACGTTTCCAATTTGCGCGAAACATTGTCAAAATTCCATGCTATTCTCAATGATAAAGGGCATTTGGTTATTGCGGTACCCAATTGCAGCAGTAAGGATGCAGAAATCTACGGACCTCTTTGGGCTGGATACGACGTTCCTCGTCACCTCTGGCATTTCACTCCAAAAACCATGCAAGAACTGCTTGAATCGGAAGGGTTTAAATTGCTAAAAATGAAAGGAATGCCCTTTGATTCATTTTACGTTAGCTTGCTTTCCGAAAAACACAGAACAGGTAAAATGAATCCCATTCGTGCATTCAAAAACGGTTTACTCAGCAATTGGAAAGCGCGCAAAAATCCCGGAAAAACCTCATCGGTGATTTACATTTTCCAAAAGAAATGAGGCCCTTCATTGGTTTAATCGTTCTATGTTTTTTAGCGGCCTGCGCTAACGTTGTTCCCCCAACCGGAGGTCCACCCGATCTAATTGGGCCGCAAATGCGCGGTTTTTCCATCGATTCTTCTTCAAATAAAAAGACTTATCGCGTTAATATTCAATTTGATGAGAACATAGAACTCAAGCAAAGCCCTACCATTTTTTTCTTTCCAGGTGGATTTAAACCGAATAAGGTGGGTGCACATCAACAAACGCTTCAACTGGAATTTGATACGCTCTTGTCTTTTCCCGGAATCATCGATTGGTCCGATGCTGTTCGCGACGTAAACAACCAAAATCCCGCATCGGTAGAATCGCTACCCATAGATCCGCAAAAAACGCTTACCCAAGATTCCATTTCCATTTCATTCACCTCCTTTTTAGATGCTACAGAAGCCTTTCCACTTTGGATAGAAATTACAGATTCTCTTGGCCATCTCCTTAGGAAAAAGAAAATAGATAAAAAGGGGATCGTTCAGTTCAGAAATTTATCTTATCAAGGCGCTTCGGCTAAAATTGCACGAAAAGAAATCGGTGACACGCTAGCAAAGAGGCTTTCGTTGCCGAATCAATCTTTTGAAATTCAAGTGGGTTTCCCCTTCGGCGATGAAAAGATTTTTGGTGTCGATTCTCTTTTGGATGCCCAGATGAATGTGGTTTCATTGGATAAATTGAACGGGAAACTTTATGAGTTTCGGGAAGGGAAGTGGTTTACTTGTCGTTCAATTCAAAACAAGCAATTTCGTTCCGTTTCCGGTAAAACAACATTCGGCTTTTTCACATCCGATCAAACGTTTTTAATCTTTCCTACAGAAATTAAAAAGAACGATAACACCCTCAAAATCGATGAATTTTTTAGCCCATCAAGCATTAAGCGGTAATCATCCAGAAATTCAAATTGGGAATTTTATTGCCGATTTTTTGAGGGGCGAAAAACCGCGGCAATTGCCCGAAATGGTAAGAAAAGGAATAGAATTCCATCGTTCCATCGATGCTTTTACCGATCAACATCCGGTTATTCTAGAATCAAAGAAAATCCTTCAGCCCGTTTTTGGAAAGTATTCACCCGTGCTCATCGATTTGTATTTGGATCATTTTCTGGGAAAACATTGGAATCGTTTTCACGATTCAGAATTGCTTCCATTTACGGAAATGGTTTTTAAAAATTTCCACGACCATTTTCATTTGCTCCCGACCAGAGCAAAGTCGGTTTTGCCCTTCATGGTTTGGGAAAATTGGCTGTATCATTATCAGTTTGATGATGGAATGCAAAAGGCCATGAAAGGTTTAGGAAGAAGGGCCAAGTTTGAAAACCATTTTGAATCAAAGGGAGTCTTATTTTTGCAAAAGCATCGCGAAGAATTAGAATCGGCTTTCCTTCAATTTTATCCCGATGTTGTTCAACTTAAATTTTAATTTTATTCGGTCTTATGCTTAAAAATAAATCCGTTCAACTGGCCATTCTCATCGTTTTGGGAGTTTTGTTGGTCGATCAAGCCACCAAAATTTGGAGTTTTTTTGTTCTGAGAGAAGAAACAGAAATGTTGGTTTTGGGCCACTGGTTTCGTTTGCACTACGTAGAGAATCCGGGAATGGCGTTCGGAATTACCTTGGGAGGGGAAAGCGGAAAGTTGTTTTTAACGATTTTTCGCGTGGTTTTGTCCAGCGCCCTGGCGTGGTATTTTCTCAAGCAAATTCGGTTGGGCGCTACCAAAGGGGCCGTTTGGTGTTATGCGCTTATTTTCGCCGGAGCCGTTGGCAATATTTTCGACAGTTTTTTCTACGGGTTTTGGTTTGATAACGCCGTTGGTGATGGGGGAATTCTCTTCCCATTTGGATACGGAAAGGTTATCGATATGCTCTATTTCCCACTTTATCAAGGAATTTTACCCGATTGGGTTCCTTTCAAAGGAGGAGAATACTTTGAGTTTTTTGAACCCGTGTTTAACATTGCCGATTCGGCCATCAGTGTAGGAATAGGTTTGATGTTCTTGTTTCAAAAAAGGTTTTTCCCAGAAAAAGCCCCTCTTGAAAACCCTCAAATTTCAGAAAAAGAGGAGAACTGAAACCCAAAAAAACCATGTACCTTTGAGAAAAAATTAAGGCTATGACTTTCACGCCCCTTTTCCTTAACCAGCCTTCCGACTGGATTATCATTTTGGTGATTGTTCTTTTGTTTTTCGGCGGTAAAAAGCTTCCAGAATTAGCACGCGGTCTAGGCCGTGGTGTTCGTGAATTCAAGGATGCTGCTGCTGGCGTTAAAAACGAAGTTGAGAAAGAAATCAACGACGTAAAAGACACCACCAATAAACCGTAATCGCGTGAAGGAATATCGGAATTTAACCGATATCCAGCACGATTTGAAAGCCGGAGACACAACGTGTGCGGCGCTGGTATCGGCGTATTTGGAGCGGATTGATCAAAATCAGCATTTAAATGCTTTTATCGAGGTTTTTGCTGAAGAAGCGCTCGAAAAAGCAAAAGCGTTGGACGAAAAAATCAAAGCAGGAACCGCCGGTCGTTTGGCTGGTTTGGTTGTTGGATTGAAAGACAACGTTGCTTACGAAGGCCATGAATTAACAGCATCTTCCAAAATGCTTCAAGGATTTCAGTCCTTGTTTTCGGCCACCGTTACTCAAAAACTTTTGAATGAAGATGCCATCATCATCGGTCGTACCAACTGCGACGAATTTGCGATGGGCTCTTCCAACGAAACGTCATTTTACGGATCCGTAAAAAATCCGTTTGATGTTTCACGTGTACCGGGAGGTTCTTCCGGCGGCTCCGCCGCTGCTGTTGCTGCCAACCTTTGCCACGCTTCCATCGGAACCGACACCGGAGGTTCCATCCGTCAGCCCGCGGCCTACTGCGGAATTTATGGAATGAAACCCACGTATGGCCGCGTTTCCCGACACGGTTTGGTGGCGTTTGCTTCTTCTTTCGACCAAGCTGGGCCCTTCGCCCGCTCGTTGGAGGATTTGGCTTTACTCACCGAAATCATTTCCGGCTCCGACGAATTTGATGCCACGGCTTCCGAAAGACCCGTGCCCAGCATGCAAATTCCGGCAGAAACGGGTAAAAAACGCTTCGCCATCATCAAAGAAGTGAGAAACTCCGAGGGGCTACACCCCGAAATCAAAGCCGTTTTCGAAAGCAAAATAGCATCGTTGCTTGCTGCCGGACATGTGGTTGAAGAGGTTTCTTTCCCTTACATTGATTATTGTATTCCAACGTATTACGTTTTAACAACGGCCGAAGCGTCTTCCAATTTAAGTCGTTACAACGGAGTAACCTACGGTTATCGTTACGAAAACGCCAAGGACTTGGAAGAAATGTACAAGAAAACCCGCTCTTTGGGTTTTGGTCGTGAAGTAAAACGACGCATCATGTTGGGAACCTTTGTGTTAAGCGAGGGATATTACGATGCTTATTACAGCAAAGCCCAAAAAGTTCGTCGTGTTTTGCGCGATTCCATGGAGGAAATCTTGAAGGAATTCGACGTGGTTTTGTTGCCATCAACTCCCTCGTTCCCCTTCCAGTTTGGTGCTAAAAGTACCGACCCCATTGAAATGTATTTGGAAGATATCTTCACTGCCGCCGCAAATTTAACCGGGCATCCGGCTATCAGCGTACCGGCCGGAATCGCCTCCAATCAACTTCCCATGGGCATGCAGCTCATTGGCCGGTTGTTTGATGAACCGGGCCTGTTTGCAGCAGCTTCTCTACTGAAATAAAATTTTGACGCTTCTTCGGAAGCGTTTTTTTTTGCTTTTTAAAATGCTATCGGTATTTTTGAGAACAAACATCATCCATGAAAAAGATTTTATTACTGGCCTTTGCCCTGTGGGGTTGGAGCGCATCTGCCCAAGTTTATCAAAAAGGGCAAACGGTCGTTTATGTGGGAACCGCATTCAATGAGTCGTTATCTTATGATTATTGGAACTTCAAAGATTTTCGACTACCGCCGGCTTTTCATTTAAAGGTTGAACAGGGAATAACCAATCGATTTAGCTTTTCTTTGTCATCAACCCATTTTTTCTACCAAGTTCAGCCCAATTTGGTGATGGATACCATGGAGTTTTTTTTCAGAGTAGGGCGGCCTTATGAATACTCCAATCGATTTCAAAAATATGCTTATTCCGTAGTCCCTAAAATTCAATATCATTCGCGATTCAATAAGCGAATCAATGGTTATGTAGGATTTGGCCTAGGTGTTCGTGGATACAAAGTTTCTTTTTTTAAATCCCCAATTGAGCGAATTGACGATCAAGACCATTGGCTAACAGCCGAATTTAATTTAGGTCTTCGGGTGAAAATGAGTTCACAATGGCAAGCCTATGCCGATGCGGGTTTTGGTCCAACAGCATTAAGTGCTGGATTGGTGTATTGCATTCCAAGAAAATGAGGCGGAAAATACTTGGGTTTTCTTCGTGATTTCCTGCGTATTTTTGCACGAAATTTTTGAGGATTTCCCATGATCGATCAAACTCCCTATATTCCGAAAAACAAAGTTCGCATTGTTACCGCAGCTTCCTTGTTCGATGGGCACGATGCTGCCATCAACATCATGCGCCGCATCATTCAATCCACCGGCTGCGAGGTCATTCACCTCGGGCACGACCGCTCGGTGGAAGAAGTGGTAGATACTGCCATTCAAGAAGATGCACAAGGCATTGCGATGACCTCTTACCAAGGTGGCCACATCGAGTACTTCAAATACATGCACGATTTGTTGAAGGAAAAAGGTGCCGGTCACATCAAGATTTTTGGAGGAGGAGGGGGAACCATCCTTCCAGAGGAAATCCAAGAATTGCATGCCTACGGAATTACCCGTTTGTACCACCCGGACGACGGACGTTCGATGGGTTTGCAGGGAATGATCAACGATTTGGTTCAGCAGGCCGATTTTGAAACCGGAAACGAAATTTCCGATTCCGATATTCAGCAGCTTTCACAAAAAAACGCCCCTGCATTAGCACGAATCATTAGTGCGGCCGAAAACAAACCGGAATTGTTCGATCAGTACCGAACTTCCATTGAAGAGTTGGCCGCCCAAAACCATGTTCCTGTTCTTGGAATTACCGGAACGGGCGGAGCCGGAAAGTCGTCTTTGGTGGATGAATTGGTTCGCCGCTTCCTTTTGGATTTTCCCGATAAAACGTTGGGAATTATTTCGGTAGATCCCTCGAAAAGAAAAACCGGTGGTGCCTTGTTGGGCGACCGCATTCGAATGAACGCCATCAAAAACCCACGGGTTTACATGCGTTCCTTGGCCACTCGCCAAAGTAACTTGGCCTTATCCAAACACGTAGGCGATGGCATCTCGGTGTTGAAAGCCGCCAATTTCGATCTCATTATTCTTGAAACCTCGGGAATTGGCCAATCCGATACCGAAATTTTGGACCACTCGGATGTTTCTTTGTACGTGATGACGCCCGAGTACGGAGCGGCAACCCAGCTCGAAAAAATCGACATGTTGGATTTTGCCGACCTCATTGCCTTGAACAAATTCGACAAACGTGGAGCGCTGGACGCCATCCGCGATGTTAAAAAACAATACCAGCGCAATCATCAATTGTGGGATACCGATCCGGAAACCCTTCCGGTTTACGGAACCATTGCTTCTCAGTTCAACGACCCAGGAATGAACCGGCTTTACCAAGCCGTGATGAACAAAATGGTGGAGAAAACTGGAGCCGGCTTGGCATCTACCTTTACCATTACCGATGAAATGTCGGAAAAGATTTACATCATTCCTCCAGCTCGTACCCGTTACCTTTCCGAGATTTCGGAGAACAACCGACACTTTGATGGTTGGGTGATCAAACAAGCGGCCGTTGCCGAAAAATTGTACGGATTGCACCAATCCATGGAAGCCGTTCGCAGCATTGCCCCCAATGATCAAGATCGTTTGTTGAAAGGGCTGCAAGAGACCTTCGAAAAAATGAAGCTCGAGCTCGATCCTAAGAATTGGAAGTTGTTGCAAGAGTGGGAAGAAAAGAAGAAAAAATACACCGATCCCGTATTTTCCTTTCAAGTGCGCGATAAGGTGATCAACATTCAAACGCATACGGAATCGCTTTCAAAAACGCAGGTACCTAAGGTTTCTTTACCAAGGTACAGTTCTTGGGGAGATATTTTGAAATGGACTTTGCAGGAAAACGTTCCTGGTGAGTTTCCTTACACGGCAGGAATTTATCCGTTCAAGCGGGAAGGCGAAGACCCTACCCGCATGTTTGCCGGAGAAGGCGGACCGGAACGAACCAACAAGCGCTTCCATTACGTTTCTTTGGGAATGCCCGCCAAGCGCTTGTCAACGGCGTTTGATTCGGTAACCCTTTACGGAAACGACCCCGGTTACCGCCCCGACATTTACGGAAAAATTGGAAACTCGGGCGTAAGCATTTGCTGCTTGGACGACGCCAAAAAGTTGTATTCTGGCTTTGATTTAGCCGACCCTAAAACATCGGTTTCCATGACCATCAACGGGCCAGCGCCCATGTTGTTGGGATTTTTCATGAACGCTGCCATCGACCAACAGTGCGAAAAATACATTCGCGCTCAAGGTATGGAAGCCGAAATTCAAGCCAAAATCGATAAAATTTACACCGAAAAAGGAATTGCGCGTCCGCTTTACAACGGCGATTTGCCAGAAGGGAACGATGGGTTGGGCTTGATGCTTTTGGGTGTAACGGGCGATCAGGTATTGCCGGCAGAAGTGTATGCTAAAATCAAAGCAGAAACGTTGGCCCAAGTTCGAGGTACGGTTCAGGCCGATATTTTGAAAGAAGACCAAGCGCAAAACACTTGCATTTTTAGTACCGAGTTCGCCTTGCGCTTGATGGGCGATATTCAATCGTACTTCATCCAAGAGAAGGTTCGTAATTTTTATTCGGTTTCTATTTCTGGTTATCACATTGCCGAAGCGGGTGCTAACCCCATTACGCAATTGGCATTTACGTTGGCCAACGGCTTTACTTACGTGGAGTATTACCTCAGCCGTGGCATGAGCATCAACGATTTTGGGCCGAACCTTTCGTTCTTTTTCAGCAACGGAATTGACCCGGAATACGCCGTGATTGGTCGCGTTGCTCGACGCATCTGGGCGAAATCCATGAAGCAGAAATACGGTGCTGATGCGCGTACCCAAATGTTGAAGTACCACATCCAAACTTCAGGCCGTTCGTTGCACGCTCAGGAAATCGATTTCAACGACATTCGAACCACGCTTCAGGCGCTGTATGCCATTTACGACAATTGCAACTCGTTGCACACCAACGCTTACGACGAAGCTATTACCACTCCAACCGAAGAATCGGTACGTCGAGCCATGGCCATTCAGCTTATCATCAACCGGGAATTGGGTTTGGCGAAAAACGAAAATCCGTTGCAAGGGTCGTTCATCATTGAAGAAATGACGGATTTGGTGGAAGAGGCCGTTTTGGCCGAATTCGATCGGATTACCGAAAGGGGAGGCGTTTTGGGAGCCATGGAAACCATGTACCAACGCGGAAAAATTCAAGAAGAATCCTTGCATTACGAAATGCTGAAGCACACCGGGGAATATCCGATTATTGGGGTGAACACCTTTTTAAGTTCCAAGGGATCGCCGACGGTGCTTCCGAAAGAAGTGATTCGTGCCACAACGGAAGAAAAGGAATTCCAAATTCAAACCGTTCAGCAGTTGCAGCAATTCCAAGGGGATAAAGCCCAGGTGGCCTTGCGCAACATTCAAGAGGCGGCCATTCAAAACCGCAATATTTTTATCGAACTCATGGAGGCCGCCAAAGTGTGTTCGTTGGGCCAAATCACCCAAGCCCTTTTCGAAGTGGGTGGACAATACCGGAGGAACATGTAATGAAAGTTGATCAAAATACCGTAGATCGTTTGGCCCATTTGGCTCGATTGGAGTTCAATGCCGATGAAAAGCAGCAATTGGTTGGTGAAATGAACAACATGTTGGCTTTTGTTGAAAAATTGAACGAGCTGGACACCGATTCGGTAGCTCCACTCGTTTACTTGAGTGATTCGGAAAACGTTTTTCGCGAAGACGAACCGAAGCCGTGGATTACCCATCAAGAAGCGCTTCAAAATGCAGCGAAAAAAGATACCGATTTCATTCGTGTACCCAAAGTAATTGATCAATCCGGTGAATAAATCGCTCATTCAACTTCAAGATATTACCCGCAAATACGTGATGGGAACAGAAACCGTTCACGCCTTGCGGGGTGTTAGTTTTTCCATTGAAAAAAATGAATACGTAGCCCTGATGGGCCCTTCCGGTTCGGGAAAAAGTACACTCATGAATATTTTGGGTTGCTTGGATACGCCTTCAAGTGGGGAATATTGGCTCAATGGAAAAGACGTGAGCAAAATGACCGACAATGAATTGGCGGCCGTTCGAAACATTGAAATCGGATTCGTTTTCCAAACGTTCAACTTGTTGCCCAGAAATACAGCTTTGGAAAACGTAGCGTTACCGTTGGTGTATGCAGGAGTTAAAAAAGAGGAACGGGAAGCGAGGGCAGCTAAAGTATTAACCATGGTGGGATTGGCCGACCGCATGAGTCACCGCCCCAACGAATTGAGCGGCGGCCAAAGGCAACGCGTGGCGGTAGCCCGAGCGCTGGTAAACAACCCCAGCATTATTTTGGCGGACGAACCGACGGGAAACTTGGACACCAAAACCAGCCATGAAATCATGGCGTTGTTCGAGGAAATCCACAAGAACGGAAATACCATCATTCTGGTAACGCACGAGGAAGACATCGCTCAACATGCGAAACGGATCGTGCGTTTGCGCGACGGATTGGTAGCAGAACAATAACAACATGGAAAGCGCAACGATACACGAAAAAGTTAACCTCGCTTTGGACGCCATTCGGCCGTTCTTGCACCGCGATCATGGCGACGTGGAATTGGTAGAAATTACCGATGATTTGGTGGTGAAAGTGAAGTTGCAGGGCAACTGTGTAGATTGTTCCATGAGTGCCATGACCATGAAAATGGGCATCGAAAAAAGCATTCTTCGCGCCATTCCCGAAATAAAAAAAGTAGAAGCCATAAATATTCCCAAACCTTCATGATGACTCGTTCCGAATTGGTTCGCCAAATTCAAGCAAAAAAATCGGTTTTATGCGTGGGTTTAGACCCAGATTTAGCAAAAATTCCCCAGCATTTGCTTTTGGAGGAAGATCCCATTTTTGCCTTCAACAAAGCCATTATTGATGCGACCCACGAATTTGCTGTGGCCTACAAACCCAACATTGCGTTTTACGAAAGTTTAGGCGTTAGCGGTTGGACCAGTTTGAGGAAGACGTTGGATTACATTCCAAAAGAGTGTTTCACCATTGCCGATGCGAAGCGAGGCGACATTGGAAATACATCGGCCATGTATGCTCGAACGTTTTTCTTCACCTATGAATTTGATTCGGTGACGGTTAATCCGTATATGGGAAGCGACTCGGTGATGCCATTTTTGGGTTTTGATGGCAAATGGGCCATTGTTTTAGGATTAACGTCCAACCCCGGAGCCGAAGATTTTCAGTATTTCAACAGCGGTGATATGCATTTGTACGAGCGGGTGTTGGATAAATTGAAAGGGTGGGGAACCGAAGACAACATCATGGTGGTGGTGGGTGCTACTCGAGCGTCGGAATTGGCACAGATTCGGGCACGAATGCCTCGTCATTTTTTCTTGGTTCCCGGTGTTGGTGCACAAGGAG
>CANHCV010000058.1 GCA_947459245.1 Bacteroidota bacterium | reverse complement strand
CCACAACTGTTCGTTACGGCACGAATGTATTGGGTATTTACCAGGGGTGCTACCGAAGCCATGGCATTGGTAGAGGTAAATCCCGCAGGGATGGACGTCCATGAAAAGGTTTCCCCATTGATTCCAGGATTTCCAATACCAATGATATTTGATCGGCAATTGGTGCGATCGGCGCCTAATTGGTTATTTGGCTGATTTAAGGCTTTTACAAATACAGTATCGCGGGCCACGCAACCGTTGGAATCGGTAGCAGCCACCCACCAAGTGGCTGGAGCAGTTGGAGCATAGATAAAACTACTTGATGTTGGATTTCCCGAGGAATTAGGATTAGATTGCCAAGAATACGTAGTTAATGGTGATGGTGAGTACCCAAGATTTACGGTGGTACCACCACAGAAAGACACATCGTTGGAGGTGCTATCCACTCGGTTGTGCACCAATGAATTTCGGTAACCGGTTCCCGACACAAAAATGCTTTTAGAAGCATTTACCAAATAGGATTCTGCACCGGAATGTTGAGCAGATAACCAATATTCTTCCGCCCGAATACGAAGAGGGGCAGTTACGGTTTGGGGTGAACCAATTCCCAAAGGATGGGTAGCATTAACCCCCCAAACCCACAAGGAACTGTCCATTTGGATTCCCATGAAACTCTGGCTGTTCAGTGAAGCACTGATGGTTTTCCAAGTGGAGTTATTACCAATTTGGGTGGGCGTTAGCTGGGCAGAGTTGCTTCCTTGATTGCCCAATAATCCACCATCCAAACCCCAGCCCCATAACGTTCCATCAGCCTTAATAGCAAAACTATTGTTGTGTCCGGAGGCAATTTCTTTCCACTGATTTCCCGTTCCCAATCGAATTGGAGTGGTTTGATTGCTCGTGGTTCCCAATCCCAATTTTCCATTGATTCCTTCGCCCCAAACCCAAAGACTGCTATCTTTTTTTATTCCCAAAGCATGGTAAGCTTTTATACTAACTTTTTCCCAATCTTTTTGATTTCCAACCTGGGTAGGAGTGGTAGCCGAACTTACGTTTCCTAATCCTAAAGAGCCAAAAAGATTCTGTCCCCAGGCCCACAAAGTCCCATCCAATTTGATGGCTAAGGATCCTGAAGTCCCCGCACAAACGCTTTTCCAATTTTTTTCACTGCCCACTTGTCCGGGAACATTCGCTGTACCCGTTCTACCTAAAGTTCCGTTAACGTTTAACCCCCAGGACCACAGGGAACCATCGGCTTTAATTCCGAAACTTGTTGAATTACCTGCGGCAACAAAAACCCAATCTTTGGCGGTTCCAACTTGAACAGGAAAGGTTCTGGTTGTTGTGGTTCCGTCTCCCAATTGACCATTGGAGTTTATTCCCCAAGCCCACAAGGTGCCATCGTTGCGAATGGCTAGCCCGTGAGAACTGATCGAAGACACCATCACGTAGTGGTATTTAGCAGCTACAGTGGGTTTGAAAATGGAAAGGGTAACGGTATCCTTGCTAGTGCATTGCCCCGCAGGGAAAGAATCGGTTAAAAACACAGAAAACACGTTGTTAACCTTGGCCAAAGTAAAGCTGGAGGTGTTGGAAGCAGTGTCGGCGGCAGAACGATTGGTGCTCCAAGAGTATCGGTGACTACCCCAAGAGTACTCTGGAGTGATGACCTTATTTTGGCCATAACAAGCTTTCACCAAACCGCTGGGTTTATTGATTTTGGTTTTGCCGCCTTCCAACGTGATGGTATCTCGCTGAACACAACCAGCGGCATTGGTAACCCTTAAAAAATAGGAGGTCATGTAGTTGATGGGAGTCGCTGAAAAAACGGCTGAGGTAGAAAGATTTGTATTGGATGGATTGGCCCACTGATAGGTATTTCCAGCCACGGCCGTTTGCCCCAAAGAAAGTAGGGAACTGCATGTTTTTATGTCTTTCTCAGCAGTACTTCGGTTGGGAACCAAAGGAACAAAGTTAGAAACACCCGATTCGGCAGAAGCGTTGTTGGAAATGGTCCAAAAAGCGCCATTCCGATCAACTGCTGTGAAATGATAATTGTGGTCAAGTTGGGAGATGTTAACCCCAGAAAAAGAAATTTGAACCAAATTGGAAGCGGCATTCGTGGTTCCATTTCCCAAGGTTCCAGCGTTTCCGCCCACTCCCCAAATGCTTCCATTTTCCTTTTGGGCATGAAGGTTGTTTTGCCCGGCTGCTACATTGATCCATTTTTCTGAGCTTCGTAAAACAGGGGTTGACTGAGTGTAGAAGGTATTGATGAAGGAAAAGCCCCAAGAGTACAGCGAACCGTCTGATTTGAGTGCTGCTTTTCCGGCACCTCGGCAGGAAATTTTCCACCAATGGGTTTCCGTTCCGATTTGGGTAGGACTGTTGTACGATGGATTTCCACTGAGATTTACTTTTTGCTCGCCCCAAACCCACAAACTTCCGCACCAGTTTTGGAATCCTGTTCGAATTCCTACCGTTGTTTTTTCGCCCGCTTCAACGGCAATCCAATTGGTGGCGGTTCCCACCCGGGTTGGAGCTGAAACCGAAGTGGTATTACCTGTTCCCAGTTGCCCCAAAGAATTGTCACCCCAACCAAATAAAAATCCGTTGGTTTGAATTCCAGACGAGTGAGTGAGTCCAGCCGAGACCGACTTCCAATTCACGGCCGTACCGATTCGTACCGGAGCCAGTCGGTTCACGGTTGTTCCGTCGCCCAATTTACCGAAGGCATTATTTCCCCACGCCCAAAGTGTACCATCTTTTTGAACGGCCAACACGTGGTTATCGCCGGCAGAAACATCGGCCCAGTTGGTTGAAGTACCAATTCGGGTGGGTGTTGTGGTGGAGGTTGTTGTTCCTAAGCCCAATTGCCCGGATGCGTTTCCTCCCCAAGCGAACAGGGAACCGTCGGATTTAAGTCCGATGGAGAAGCCGTTGCCCGAAACCACTTTTTTCCAATACACGGCAGCAACGGCTTCCGGTTTGGCGTTTATAGTAATCAAACAACTGTCTTTCAAAATGCAACCAAAAGGCAATTTGGTAGAGTCGGTAAAATAGTAACGAGTAGTTCCCTTTGGATAAACCCTTACCCGGCTAGTATGATAAGTTATTCCTGTTATCTGTTCATCAAATCCAATGATTTCAATGGGATTTGATTTCCAATCCTTGATACAATTTGGATGGTTTGGATATTGATAATTCACACTTGGTGCGGCCTCTAAGGTGATGGAATTTCCTTCGCAAAGGGTTGTGGAAGCAGGAGTTTGTTTTCCTTTTATATTTACTTTAAGGGCAGATGAAGCACCACAAATTCCGTTATACGATTCAAGGGTGTAATATTCTTGTGAATATCCTGATGTTGTTGGAGTTACAACACGAGTAGAGCTAGTGGTATTGGTCCCCGAATTGGGCCACCAATAGGTAATTCCTGATACTGCAGGTGATCCTAAATTCAAGGTGGTACCTGAACAAATTTCTATTTCATAGCCCCACCTATTGATTTGTTTGGGGGTGTAATGATCGATGGTTGTTCCAACTCCCAATTGCCCAAAACCGTTTTGACCCCAGCTAAGAACTGAAGCATTCGAATCTAAAAGTAAAACATGACCATAGGTATTTGAAATGGCATAGGCTTTTTTTGTAGATGCACGCAAGGGAATTTTAGAAGAGGCTAATGCGGGATCTCCAAACATGGAATTCTGATTGGATCCCCAGGCCCACAGTGAAAAATCGGTTTTAATTCCGTGGGTAACCCGCCCGAACCCCGAGCAAGAAACCGATAACCATTTTCCGGGGATTTGGGTAGGATTGGTTATTTGATAAGGTGCCGAGGAAACTGCTCCGGTACCCGTCATTCCTTCGGTCCCATCCAAGCCCCACGCCCACAAGGTGGAGTCCATTTTAAAGGCAAAACCTGTTTCCCAACCGGCGACCACTTTTACCCAATCTTTATCCGTTCCAACTTGAATGGGTACATTGGAAAGCACCGGTATGCTGGCATTGGCCAATTGTTTATTGGCATTGCTTCCCCATGTCCACAAGGTTCCATCGTTCTTCACCGCAACGGTAAAGTTTTCCCCAGCCGCCACTTCCCTCCAGTCGTTGGCCGTTCCTATTCGTACGGGAGTATTTTGGGTGGTGGTATTCCCAATTCCCAACTGGCCGGTGGAATTGTACCCCCAGCCCCAAAGCGAGCCATCGGATGCGATGGCCATCACAAATTGGAATCCGCACGAAAAGGTTTTCCACGTTCCCGTACCAATGCGCACGGGTGCGGTGGATGAGGTTACTGCGCCTCGGCCCAATACTCCGTTGTTCCCACTTCCCCAGGACCACAGGGATCCATCGGTTTGTAACCCAATGGTAAATAATGCCCCTGCTTTGATGGTTTTCCAATTTCGGCTTGTTCCAATTTGTACTGGTGCATTTCGATTGGTGGTGGTTCCATCGCCCAAACTTCCGTTGTTTCCTCCCCAGGCCCAAAGCGTTCCATCGTTACGAATTCCATGAGAAAAATTGGAACCGGTTGAAACAGAGTTCCAATAAGGATAAACAGCGTTATTGGTTGGTCGTGGGCGTGAGGTAACAGTTACTGTATCGTAAGCAACACAACCAGAGTTCAAAGAATCCTTAACAACCAATTTGGTCACCCCCTCTGGAATGAAAATGATAATTTTATTCTTTGAACCACTAAAACCAACGGGAATGCTACTCCATTGATAGGTGTGATTCAATTCCAAAGACTTCCCAAGTTCCCGGTAATACCCCTCGCATTGGGTAAAATCTGTTCCCGCGTGTGTTGTGGATTGAAATGTAGTAACCCGATTGCTATCTATAAAAGTACATCCGGTAGATTGATCGGTCACTTGCAAAATAACGGATCTAGTGCTCGGAAAATTAAAGGTCATAGGGAATCCGGTAAATGTACCGGTAATGGGTAGGGTACTCCAAGAATACGTTCGATTGGGTTGGGTGGTACCTAATCCAAATTGGAAAGTTCCATTCACACAGACCTCTATTCCCCCTCCGTAATTTAATACTTGGTCAGAGCCATTGGTATTCTGAAGACTTGGCGGTATTCCAACATATTTGGAACTTCCAGTTGAATACAAACGTCCATAAACGTCAATGGTATTAGAAGATTGATATCCATTTATAAAATATCCATCATAATTTGAAGAAGAGAATAACCCACGAGCTCCTGAATCATAAAAAGATGCCCCTACCTGGTTAAAAACATAAATCTGAAGTGAATTTGAAATTCCAATACCTCCAGGTAAAATTTTATCCAAATTTGCTGAAGCTGAAACGAGAATTGGATTGAGGTAATTTGCAAACGTGCCAGTTCCTAAGACCATGTATTTGCCCCATTGCCAAACAGCTCCATTGGACTTCAACCCTAAATGAGCACCATATTTAATATCTTGCCCAACAATGGAAAAGGCAACCTGAGCCCAATCGGTAGCGGTACCTACCCGCACCGGGCGTGATTGATTGATGGTATTTCCTATTCCTAATTCCCCATTTCCATTGTATCCCCAACCCCACAAGGTTCCATCTTGAGCAACGGCCATGGAACTACCACCACTCGCAGCAATGGAAACAAATTTTCTATTTCCAATAACTACCCTGCTAAATGGAGCCGAAGTTGATATTGTTCCATTTCCACATTGTCCGTTATTATTTTGTCCAGAGCTCCATAGATCCCCATTTTCATCCAAATACAAAATATGCCCCCCCGCAGTTGAAACGGCTTTGAATTTCACGGATTGAAGTGGATACAAGGTTGATCCATTCCAATTGTATAAGGTACCGTCCTCCGCTAAACCACAGGCGAAATAATTTAATCGGTCAGTAATGGCTGTTTTCCACCGGATGGAAGGGTGCATGCGAATGGGAACGGTATCGTGCTGGTAGTTTCGGTGTCCTAATATTCCAGAAATGGATGGGCTATTGTATTCGTCGTAGGTATTTGAACCCCATCCCCACATTTCACCATCGTTGGTAATGGCAATGGTAAAATTGGGGCCACTGTGAACCTCTTTCCATTTTTTTAAAGTTACCGTTTCCGGCGCTGCCCGCAGGTGAACAAAAGCGGTATCGAACGTCGTTGCACATCCCGTTTTCGCGGCGGAAACAACCACCATCCCTGGCCGGTTGAACGTAAACGATGGCTGCGCCAAAGCACTCGTGGTACCGGCCGGGTACGAAACCCAGGCGTACGTTACCCCGGTGTACCCCGATGGAACGGTTCCCACCGTTAAGGCAGAACCCTTACAAACCGAAAGTTCGCGATTAGTGGTACTGATTGTAATTACTGAGCGTGTAACCACCGTATCGAATGCAGTTCTCCCCCATGCCCTAATGGATCCCGTAGAATCAATGCCAAATACCGAATAGGAACTCATCCCATATTTTAAATATCGCCGATTCAACGGAACCAACGTGTCGTATTGAAAAACATCCGTTTTTAAATTCTGAAAATAACTTCCTCCTCCCGCCAAATGGCTGTTCCCATTTTGGTCAATGGCCATGATGTACCCATTTCCATGGTACACATCGTTGAAGGTTCGGCTCGGGCTGATTCGTACGGGTGCCGAATTCGAAGTATTTCCTGCCCCATATCTCGTTCCAATCGCCCCCCAGCCCCACAACGTTCCGTCTGTACGAACAGCAACCGAAAGCATGGTTCCTGCGACCGCTTTTTTCCAATTAGTGGCTGTTCCAATTTGAACAGGGGTAAAGCGATTAATCCCAGTGCCATCTCCAACTTGAAATAAATTGTTGGTTCCCCAACCCCACAGGGTGCCATTCGTTTGAATGGCTAGCGTTTGTTCAAATCCCGTAGAAACCGAACTCCACGTAGTACCCGTTCCAATGCGAACCGGGGAGGAGTAATTGGTGGTGTTTCCTGTTCCTAATTGCCCTCTTTGATTGTTCCCCCAAGCCCATAAACTACCGTCGGATTTAATGGCTAAAACGCTCCACAAGGAGGTGGAAATGGATTTCCAAACCGTGCCTGGTTGAACTTGAGTAGGGGTGCTTACAGCCGTGGTATTCCCCGTTCCCAATTGACCGAAACCATTATCTCCCCAAACCCATAAACTTCCATCCGTTTTCAAAGCGTAAACCGAATTGAGACCCAAACTAACCTGAGCCCAATTGTTTCCGGTTCCAATTTGAAACGGGGTGGTAACTGGAATATGCGAAGGAAGACTACTGGAAACTTGACCAGATCCATTACTCCCCCAAACCCAAAGGGTCCCATCGGTTTTAATGGCCGCCGAATTCAAATCATTGGCCGCAATTTCCCGCCAATAATTGCTTACGGCCGCTTGCGGACAAACCGCTTGGGAATAGGCAGATAGCGAAGTAAAAAAGAACAAAACGAAATGGAGAACAAACTTTTTCATATCTCTGATTTATAAATACAAAGATATTGGGATGGAAAATACGACTTGTACCCACTTCGGGGTATTTTACATACCAAAAAAATCCCGCTTCCGCGGGATTTCTACTTGATCAATACTCGTCTTCGTTGAAGAAGAAATCGTCTTTGGTCGGATAATCCGGCCAGATTTCTTCAATGGATTCGTACGGCTCACCGTCGTCTTCCAATTCTTGCAAATTTTCAATCAATTCCAATGGAGATCCAGAGCGAATCGCATAATCAATCAACTCGTCCTTGGTAGCAGGCCAAGGCGCATCCTCCAAATACGATGCTAATTCCAGTGTCCAATACATAATGGTAGTATTTTTGCGCAAATATAAAAGCAAACTCCAAAATTCAAAGAGAAATTTTTGTTTTCTAAAAATGACTTTTTGAAGATTTTTTTTCGCACTTTCGCCCTAGCATGAAACGATGGTTGAGTTATTTAGGTCCTATCCGATTAAAAACGGTGGATTCTTCCCTGCATAAAGACCTGCACATTGCCCTCGACTCGGGGAAGAAAGTGCTGCATGCCGGAACCGTGAACTACAGCTATGGTCCTTTGCAACACATCTTGGAGGAAGGATTGCGTCATACCCTTCCAACCGCTTCGCCTCAGTCCATCCTGCTTTTGGGGTTGGGCGCCGGTTCGGTGGTGGAATCCCTTCGGGAAAAGTTCCGCGTTTCGGCGCCCATCACCGCGGTTGAAATCGACCCCCAAATGGCGGAAATCGCCCGGAACGAATTCGACCTCGGCCGATTCCCCAACGTTTCCATCCACATCGATTCGGCCGAGAACTTTCTATCTGCCCATCCAACCCGTTACGACCTCATCATCGTTGATCTGTTTTTCAACCAACACATTCCGGCATCTTGTTTAACGTCTTCTTTTTTTGAACAGCTTTTTCATCACCTTCAGCCCAAGGGCAGCATTTTGTTCAATACCTTCCGGGAAACCTTTTCCGAAGCAAATAAAATTGCCTTAACTTCCTACTTTGAAAACAAGAACGGTAAAATAACCGTCCTGGAAAAAGTGGGATCCACCAACGATTTATTCCTCATTTCTTTATGAGCATCGATTTTTCTTCCTTATTCTTTTTGCATTTCGGGTATTTCCCCCAACCGCCCAATTCTTCACTATCGGCACCCATTTTTCCGTTTTCCAACTCCAAAGCAAAGCCGCTTCACATTCTATCTCAATCCATTCAAAAGTCCATCCAATCGAAGGCCGAGGTGGCCTTGCTGCTCAGTGGCGGCTTGGATAGCCGCATCATTTTGGTGGAGCTGTTGAAACATCTTCCCCCAAAATCCATCCATACCATCACCTTTGGAAGTCCAGGGACTTGGGATTACTCCATCGGAAATTTATTGGCAAAAAAAGCTGGAACTCAACATACCGCTATCGATCTTTCCGTTCACCCATCCGTAGAGCAGATCATGGAGCGCGATCGGGTTAACGGCCGAAGTACCCATCCTCTTTTCAGCATTCCTTGGGAGCAATTTCATGGAAACAATTTGCCGGTTTTTACCGGTTACTTGGGCGATTGGCTCACCGACCTTCCGAAAGAAGAAAGTCTTCCCCATCCTCAAGAACTCTGGAAAACCTCTCAAGGCATTCGAAATTGGAATTTACCACCCATCGCGTTGAACGGCGATTCCATTTCTTTCCGTAAGTTCGAATGGGAATGGGTTTACCAACGAGGCCTTTTTCCTTCTTTTCACCCCCAAAACCAAACCACCGTTCATCCTTTTTTGGATGACGCGGTTATTCAGTCCTTTTTATCGGTTCCCTCCTCCCAGCAATTGGAGCAAAAAGGCTATCAAGCCGCGCTTTTGGAGTGGTCGCCCGAGTGGTTCAAACTGCCGGTAAAACGAGCGTATGGATTGGGTTTGCACCGAAAACCCTGGCAGGAATGGTGCGTAAAAACTTCGGGGCCGATCCTGAGGAAATGGGGATTTTTATCGGTAAATCGTAGCACCAATTATGCCAATTACCGAAACATTTTCGAGCGATCCGAGTGGAGAGACGTGGAGGAAATGGCCTTGAAAAAACTGATCGAATGGGAAATTGAACCACCCAAAACGTTCGAGCAACGGCTGCGCATCTTACCTTTGGCGTGGTGAAAATTCACAAACGAAATACCATCGATGCGGAACGCTGGGACGAAACCGTTTGGAAAAATAGCGGAATGCCCTATTTCTATTCCGGCTTTTTGGACGCGGTTAACCCACGTTGGCAGGCTTTGATTTCGGAGGATTACGAAAAGATTTTTCCCATTCCCGTTCAAACCTATTTGGGCATTGAAGTCGCCCGCCAACCGTTGGCGTGTCAGCAACTCGGCCTTCTTGGCGGGGATTCAGCCGACTTTTTTTCTTCATTAAAATGGATCAAAGCTGAAATTCGATGGATTCAACTCACGTTCGGATTGCCTCACAACCTCTCTTTTGAAGCGGTAGAGGAAGCGGTGAAAAAGGAAAAATTCAAGTTGGAAAAACGAATCACGTATCGCCTCGATTTAAGCACCGATGCGTTCCACCCCTGGGACAATATTTCGGATCATCACCGCCGACACCTCCGCAAATTCCAATCGAGCGGTTGCCACATTGCGCCCATTTCCGCATTGGCCTGCATTCATTTTTTTGAAGAACACCAAGGCAAATCGCTCAATCTACCTCGTTCTTTTTACCAACGGTTTAAAAAAATTGCTGCACTGGAAAATGAGCCGTTTCGAGTAAAATGTTGGGGCGCTTTCGAAGGCGTTCATTTGAGAAGTGTAATGTCGGTTTTAGAAAGCAGTGGATGGCGAATTTATTGGTTGAGTGCAACCGATGAATTGGGTAAAAAACAATCGGCAGCCCATGCATTGGTGTATCAGGGGTTGTTGGACGCATTTGAGTCGAAGAGTCAATGGGACTTTGAAGGAGGGATGAAACCGGGATTAGCTCGGTTCTATGCCGGTTTCGGGGCTTCGCCCGTGGAATATGCCTACCTCCGAGGTTGGAGTTTGTGATGCTTCCCTGTTCTTTCGTACCTTCACAAAAAACAATTCATGAAAAATTTGGCTTTGTTCCTGATGGGATTCTTTTCTCTTCCCATGCTTTTTGCTCAAAATAACGCTTTAAATTTCGATGGAACCGACGATTACGTTCAAACCAGTATTCCATCGATTCAGGGTACGGCGGCAAGAACGTACGAAGCGTGGATTCGCACCACGGCGAATGCCAATCCGAATGCCGGTGGCACTCAAAAAGCGATTATAGACATGGGCTCGTTCACCACCGGCGGCCGATTTACCATGAGTTTGTTGTTCAACAACGGCATTCGCATTGAAGTGGGTGGAAGTGGATTAAATTCCACACGTCCGCTCAACGACGGTCAATGGCACCATGTTGCCGCCGTTTACGATCCGTTGAGTTCGGTGGCATCGTATTTCTTGTATGTGGATGGCGCTTTGGACACCAGTGGAATTTTGGCAACCCCCATCAATACCGGGACGGGCGACGTGGTTATAGGCAGAAGGATGGATGGCATCAATCGTTGGAACGGCGATTTGGATGAAATTCGAATCTGGAGTGTGGCGAGATCGGCAAGCGAAATTCAAACCAATTACAACAAGCGCCTTTGTTCGTTTCCGGGTTCGCTGGCCGGGTATTACCGCTTTAACCAAGGCGTTGCTAGTGGAAACAATGTGCTCGTTTCTACCGCCATCAACGAACTAACCCGAAATGGCGACGGAACGTTGAATAACTTTTCGCTAACAGGATCCACCTCCAATTGGGTGGCAAGTAGTGTCCTGTTGGATACGGTAGATACGCGAGTTACCCGGTCGGGAAATACGTTCACAGCTGTTGCCACGAACGCACAATTTCAGTGGTTAAACTGCAACGGATTTGGAAGCATTCCCAATGCAACGGCTGCCACGTTTTCGGCAACGGCAAACGGAAGTTATGCCGTAAAGGTAACTCAAAACGGCTGCGCGGATACATCATCTTGCCTTACGGTTACGGGGGTGAGCACGCAGGGATTGAACCCCGATGGAGCCATCGTTTACCCGATGCCTTTCGGTGATTTTGGAACAATTCTGGTGAACCGCCCGGGGCTGTTTTCGGTGGAGTTGTTCGACTTGAACGGGCGGAAGGTTTGGTCTCAAAATGGAAATGGAACAACGCCATTTGTGATCCAAACTACCTCATGGACCAATGGAATGTACCTGTTGGAAATAAGGGACGAAAACGATGAAATCCTTCGAAAGAAGGTGATGATTCAGCACTAAAAAGCTTTGCTTCGAAAAATCGCCTACCCCAAAAGGAGTATTTTTGGGAAAAGGGTTTGCAAAGAATAAGATTTTAAACTTTTTTTAAGGTATGCTTTTTCGGAATATCGCTTTTTTCTTTCTTTTTGCTTTGATTTCCCTGCGTGGATTCGGGCAAATTGAAGTAACAGAAGCAGGGAAAATCATTCCGGTTGAAAAGAAAAACATCACGTTTTTCATTTTGGATTCCCTGGTTTTTTCCGATGGGTTTGCTCGAGATTCAACCGTTCATTGGGGAACATTGGGAAGGGATGCGATTCCCATCAAGAACATTCCCCAAACCGTTTATTTGCGCATCCCTCTCGATTCTTTTCTTCGGTCTTCCTACTTAGAAATTACCGATCCCAACATCAATTTCATTCAAGTTTGGATTTTATCCAAAGACGGAAACGTGATCAAAAAATTTCCGTTCACCGGCGATAAAAACAATTACAACACCCGCCCGGTAGATTACACTTCTTACTTATTCCCGATGGAGGAATTCCAGCGAAAAGGGTATTCCGCACTTGTTGCCACCGATAAACGACATGTTTTTCGGGTATTGCCGGTAGATTTGAAAGCCCAAACCGATTTGTTTGGCAACAACCAGCACACCACTTTTTTCCAGGGATTGATCATTGGGGTTATTGCCTTTTTCACCTTGTTTGTGGCCTATTTATGGATCAGTGTTCGCCAAATTGTGTTTTTTTGGTATTTGGCCTACCTCTTGAATTTGGCTTTGTACTTTTTTGTGGATTCGGGGTTGTTTTTCAAGTACATCACCCCCAACTATCCGCAATTGAATGAAACCTTTGGACCGCTGTTGTTGGGGCTTTTGTTTCTTCCCTTTACCCTTTACTTTTTAAACCTTACCGAAGCTAAAAAACATTTTCCCAAACTCGGAATTTGGAATACTCGAATTACCATTTTTTACACCATCATCTGGATTCTTTCTTTTGCAACCTCATTCTTTAACAACTACTTACTGAATGAATTTTGGGTAACTGCCAACAAAATTGTTTCCCCCACTTTTCTACTTTATTTCTACGGGTTATCCATTTTCCTAACCATCAAAAAAATAAACTTCGCTGGGTTTGTGGTTGCCTCCTACACCATTGTTCTCATTTTCACCCTGCTGCTCACCGCATTTTATAACGGAAAAACGCCGAATGCCTTTGCCTACCGTTACTCCTTGTACATCGGTTTCTTTTTCGATGTGTTGATCATGGCTTGGGCCACCGGCTACCGCTTCAAAATGTACTT
>CANHCV010000057.1 GCA_947459245.1 Bacteroidota bacterium | reverse complement strand
GGGTGTACACCTCTTCCCATTCCGAACAGAGAAGTTAAGCCCCACAGCGCCGATGGTACTGCAGTAAAATGTGGGAGAGTAGGTCGCCGCCGGTTTTTATCACCACCCTTGGTCCAAAACCAAGGGTGTTTTTTTTTATCCCCAATTTTAGTTGAATTCTTGGGGAAAAATACCCCTCCCAATCCCCCCTTTTTCATCCAAATCTTCAACCTTTATTCCGTATTTTTACGTAGTATAAAACTGTACCAATACCATGGCTGAAGAGGGAAAAATTATCGATATAAACATCGAAAACGAAATGAAAACCGCATACATCGATTATTCGATGTCGGTCATCGTTTCTCGTGCATTACCCGATGTAAGAGATGGAATGAAACCCGTACACCGTCGCGTCCTTTTCGGAATGCACGAACTCGGAATGGGCCCAACCCGCCCATACAAAAAATCAGCCCGTATCGTTGGGGAAGTGCTCGGTAAATACCACCCACACGGAGATTCTTCCGTGTACGATACCATGGTGCGCATGGCCCAAGATTGGTCACTGCGGTATTGCCTCGTAGACGGACAAGGTAACTACGGCTCTGTTGATGGAGATCCTCCAGCTGCTATGCGTTATACCGAAGCCCGAATGACCCGCATCGCCGAAGAAATGCTGTCCGATATCGAAAAAGATACCGTTGATATGCAACTCAATTTCGACGATACCCTGGAAGAACCCCGTGTTCTACCTTCCCGTTTCCCAAACCTATTGGTGAACGGTGCTGCAGGTATTGCCGTAGGGATGGCCACCAATATGGCTCCTCACAATCTCTCTGAAGTCATCGATGGTATTTGTGCTTACATCGATAACCGAGAAATTACCTCCGAAGATCTTCTTCCATTGATCAAAGCTCCAGATTTTCCAACAGGAGGAATCATTTACGGATACGAAGGCGTACGCGAAGCCATGTTAACCGGTCGCGGACGAGTGGTCATCCGTTCTAAATCTGAAATCGAGGAAATCAATAACCGCGAAAGAATCATCATTACCGAAATCCCTTACCAGGTCAATAAATCAGATCTTCTCGTTCGTATCGGAGAATTGGTGAACGAAAAGAAAATTGAAGGAATTTCAGATGTGCGCGATGAATCTTCCAAACGAGAAGGAATGCGCATCGTGATCGAAGTGAAACGCGATGCATCCGCCAACGTTATTCTTAATTCCCTCTACAAATACTCCAACCTACAAACTTCTTTCTCCATCAATAACATCGCGTTGGTGAAAGGTCGCCCTATGGCGCTGAACGTTCGCGATATGATTGAACATTTCGTTGAACACCGCCATGAAGTGATTGTGCGTCGTACGAAATTCGATCTGAAAGAAGCCCAAAAACGTGCCCACATCTTAGAAGGTTTACTCATCGCTCTCGATCACCTCGATGAAGTGATCGCATTGATTCGAAATAGCCAAAATCCAGATGAAGCTCGTACTGGTTTGATCGAGAAATTCGGACTCAGTGAAATTCAAGCTCGTGCCATTCTCGATATGCGTTTGCAACGCCTCACCGGTTTGGAACGCGATAAAATTCGTGATGAGTACAATGAATTGATGAAAACCATCGCAGATTTGGAAGATATTCTTTCCAATGAACCACGCCGTTACCAAATCATCAAAGACGAACAACTCCTCATCAAAGAAAAATACGGCGATGAGCGTCGCTCCGAAATCGATTATGCAGGTGGCGACATGAACATGGAGGATTTGATTGCCGACGAAGAAGTGGTGGTTACCATTTCTCACCAAGGTTACATCAAGCGAACCGCACTGTTGGAATACCGCAAGCAAGGTCGCGGTGGTCGTGGAGTGAAAGGTTCTTCCACCAAGGATGAGGATTTCGTTGAACACGTGTTAGTGGCTAGCAATCACAATTACCTTTTGGTTTTCACCAAGTTAGGTAGGTGTTTTTGGTTGAGGGTGTTCAATATCCCTGAAACTGGAAAAGTATCCAAAGGTCGTGCTATTCAAAACATCATTCAACTTCCACCGGAAGACAAAGTGATGGCCTACCTTCCGGTGAAAAGCTTGTCGGATAAGGAATACATCGAAAATACCAACATTCTTTTCTGTACCAAAAACGGTATCATCAAAAAAACTACGTTGGAAGATTTCAGTCGTCCACGTGCCAATGGAATCATCGCTTTAGGAATTCGCGAAGGCGACGAATTGTTGGCCGTGAACCTAACCACGGGTAGCAGTGAAGTATTGATTGCCATTCGTTCAGGGCGTTCAATTCGTTTCCCAGAAAGTAAGGTTCGCTCCATGGGACGCACAGCTACGGGTGTTATTGGGATTGAATTGGACGATGAAAAGGATGAGGTTGTTGGCATGATTTGTGTAAACAACCCCCAGGCGACCATCTTTGTTCTCTCTGAGAATGGATACGGAAAACGTTCAGAATTGGACGAATACCGCATCACCAACCGAGGAGGTAAAGGGGTGAAAGCCATGCAAGTAACCGAGAAAACCGGAAGATTGGTGTCCATTCAGGAAGTTTCCGATTTCGATGATTTGATCGTTATTCGCAAAGACGGTGTGGCCATTCGCATTGGAATGATGGAATTCCGAGTGATGGGCCGCGCTACCCAAGGCGTTAAAGTGATCCGATTGGAAGATGGCGCATCCATTGCATCCGTTGCAAAAATCGCCCGAAGCCAAGAAGACTACGAACGCGAAATGGCTGAAGCCGCTGCAGAAGCTGCTGCTGAAGCAAACCAAACCGACAACAACGATGTTTCATCAACAGACGAAAATAACGAAACCCAACATGATGCTTAAAAAATCTTGGCTCGTTGCCCTTGCACTGGGCGCCGCCTTCACCACCCAAGCTCAAAAAGTAAACGTTCAAAGCGCTTACAATGAATTGAAAAATGGTTCTTTGGAAAAAGCCAAAGAGTACATCGATCAAGCCGTAAATCACCCAGAAACACAAAATTGGGATAAAACCTATTTGTACCGTGGGCAGATTTATGCGAAGGTTAATGCTGATGCGAATCTTAAATTGAAATCGCCAAATGCTTTGGATATCGCTGGAGAAAGCTTCCTAAAATGCCGTGAATTGGACAAAAAAGGAAAGTATACCGATGATGTTGCCCAAGGATTAGCAGGGATTTATGGTTCCATGATTGATATGGCTATTCGTGCTGGCGAAAAGAAAGACTATGCCACTGCAGTGGCTGGTTTTGAAGGAGCGATGAAATACGAAATAAAAACTGTAAAGCCTTTCGCATCATCAACAACAGAAACTAAAATCACAGGCCCCGATGGAAAAGTAACGAAAGTTGAATCAACTACTCAAGTTTCTATTGCTAATCAGCCATTTGAAGTTAATTTAGACCCAAACCACATTCGCTTGGTAGATAATGCTGCCTATAATGCTAAGTTGGGAAAAATCTACGACAAAGCGGAATTGTACTACACCCAAATGATAGCAACCGATTCGGTGAAGCCTTACCATTTCGGAGATTTAGCTACCATCTACAAAGAGCAAAAGAAAAACGATGCTTATTTGAAAACCTTGGAGGCCGGTATCGCTAAGTTTCCTGGGAATTACGATTTGATGGTTGAAGAAATCAATGCCTACATTGAAATGAATAAATTGCCGGATGCTATTACCAAATTATTGAAAGCCCATGATTTAAATCCGCAAAACGTTGCTATTACCGAGGTTTTGGCCAATGCGTATGAAAAGGCAAAAGACCTTCCCAATGCAATCAAATACTACCAGGAGGCATTGAGGACCGATCCAAAATCGTATTTTTCCAACTACAACATGGGGGCCATCATTGTAAATGAGGCTGCAAAGATGACGGAAGAGGCAAATAAAATTCCTGCCAGTAAGGCCAAAGAGTACGATGCAGCTGTGGTTAAAATAAATGAAAAGCAAAAAACAGCCATTCCGTATTTGGAAGCTGCCATCGTCGCCAAATCTGGTGATTTAGAGGCAATGGATATTTTGCGAAAAATTTACGTAAAACTCAACATGATGGATAAAGCATCGGCCTTGAAAAAGGAAATTGATGCCGCCAAAGCCGCCAAGGGCGGTGCCAGATAAAAAACAAAAGCCCTCGTTTTACGAGGGTTTTTTGTTTTATTTCCTTCGATTTTGACTTATTTTTGAATCAAACTCCCAACATGAAAAATATCCTTTTCATTAGCGCTATCGCGCTTTCTACTTCGGTTTTCTCTCAGGAAAAGAAAACGGTTTCCTTGGAAGATGTGTGGCTAAAAAGTACGTTTTCGGCTCGTTCCGTTGGCGGCTTCCGTAGCCTCAATGATGGACAACACTATGCCGCCACTTCCTTCGATCCCGAAAACAAAGTGGTTCATCTTCTAAAATACCAGTATGCTACTGGAAAAGTGGCCGATACCTTGTTCCACGGGAAGAAAATCCAATTCAACAATAAACCTTTGGCGTGGTCCGATTATCAGTTTTCATCCAATGAGTCGAAAGCCCTATTGGAAACCGAATCGGAAGGGATTTACCGACGTTCCGCCGTGTCCAATTATTTCGTTCTGGATCTGAAAACAGGAAGCGTAACTCCACTTTCTAAAAATGGCAAACAACGGGAAGCCACGTTTTCGCCCGATGGCTCAAAAGTGGCTTTCGCTAGAGATAATAATCTTTTTGTGGTGGATCTCTTGAGTATGAAAGAAACGCAACTGACCACCGATGGGAAAATGAATTCCATCATCAACGGAACAACCGATTGGGTGTACGAAGAGGAATTGGAGTACGTTCGTGCTTTCTTTTGGTCGCCCGATTCCAAGCAATTGGCTTTCCTTCGTTTCGACGAATCGGCAGTTCCCGAATTTTCCATGCCCAAATACAAAGGGTTGTATCCCGAAAACGTAACCTTCAAATACCCAAAGGCAGGCGAGGTGAATTCGAAGGTAACTGCTCATCTGATCAACGTTCAGCAAAATCAAATTGCAGAAATCAAAGGACTTCCTGCCTATGAATACGTAGCTAGAATGGACTGGACCCCCGATGGAAAAATTTGGATGCAGTTGCTCAATCGCCACCAAAATCAATTGGATTTGATTTTTGTAAGTCCTTCTACCCAGGTTGTAGAAAAAGTTATTCAAGAAAAATCTGACACTTGGGTTGATGTACATGATTACCTCACCTTTTTACCCAAGAAAAACGGATTCGTTTGGTCATCCGAAAGAAGCGGATACAATCATTTGTACTTTTTTGATCTTGGAAAAAAAGCTTTAACCCCAATGACATCCGGTAATTTCGACGTAACGGGTTACTATGGTGTAGATGCAAAGAATCGCGTTTATTACCAAGCCGCTGTTCCAACTCCTTCGAATCAACAAATTTGGAGTATTGGAATTGATGGGAAAAAGCCCCTGTTGATTTCTGGGAAAAATGGGGTTAATACTGGGGCTTTCAATGAGGCTTGTACTTATTTCCTCAATTACCATTCCGATGCGAATGCTCCAACAACCGTAACCCTTTGCACGGCCGATGGAAAAGTATTGCGCACTTTGGAAGATAATGCCAAATTGAGAAAGAAATTGGATGAGTTTCAATTGACTTCGAAGGAATTTCTCACCATGAATTTGGCCAATGGAATTTCGGTGAACGGTTGGATGATGAAGCCGCTGAATTTCGACTCTACCAAAAAATATCCAGTTCTGATGTTCGTTTACGGAGGCCCAGGAAGTCAAACCGTGGTGAATCGCTGGGGTGGAAACGATTATTTCTGGCATCAATACCTCTGCTCCAAGGGGTACATGGTGGTGAGTTTCGATGGCAGAGGAACCGGAATGCGCGGAGTTGCTCACAAAAATGCAACCTACAAACAATTGGGTAAGTACGAAATTGAAGATCAAATTGAAACAGCCAAAGCTCTCGAAAAACTTGGTTTTGTAGATGCATCCAGAATCGGAATGTACGGTTGGAGTTTCGGTGGCTACATGTCGTCACTCGCAATTACCAAGGGCGCCGATGTATTTAAATCGGCCGTTGCTGTTGCTCCGGTAATCAATTGGAGGTACTACGATAACATTTACACCGAACGCTACATGCAAACGCCTCAAGAGAATGCCGATGGTTACGACCAAAACAGCCCTTCAACGTTTGCCCATAAAGTGAAAGGAAATTATTTGTTGATTCATGGAACTGCTGATGATAACGTTCATTTTCAAAACAGCATGATGATGGTGAAAGCCATGGTTGATCAAGGGATTTCCTTCGATTTTGAGGCCTATCCCGACAAAGATCATGGAATTTATGGAGGAAAAACACGTTTCCAACTTTTCTCCAAAATTAGTGAGTGGTTGTTTACCAATTTGTAAACCGAAACTTACCTTTGCGCCGTGAACATTGCGAGCATCGATATTGGAACCAATGCCATTCGAATGGCCATCTACCACGTTTTGGGTCAAAATGTTGAACCCAAATTATTGGAGTTGATTCGAGTGCCCATTCGTTTGGGTACCGATGTTTTCGATCACGGAGAAATTACACCTGAAACCGAAGTTAAGCTTCTGAAAATGGCCGTTGCCTTTCGAAATTTGATGGAAATTTTTGAGGTGGATGCTTACCGTGCTTGCGCTACTTCTGCTTTCCGAGAAGCCAATAATGGATTGGAAGTTAAACAAAAGCTCATTGAAAATGGGATCGATTTGGAAGTGATTGATGGAGATGAAGAGGCACGCCTTATCTTCAAAGCCCACGATCAACTGCTTCGGTCTACGAAAAATTTGCTGTTTATCGACGTGGGTGGAGGAAGTACCGAACTCACGCTTTTTGAAAATGGAAAAGTGAAAACGTCTCGGTCCTTCAAAATTGGTGCTGTACGTATTCTAGAAGAAAAAGTAGATCCAGCCGAATGGGTTGAATTGGAAGATTACATCATCGATGAAATTGCCGATCACGATATTGACTTGGCAGTTGGATCAGGAGGAAACATCCGCAAATTGGTGGGGTATTTAGGTCGAAAAGAAACCGATACCGTTTCCTTGGCCCGGTTAGAAAAAGCCATCAAAGAAATTGAAAAACTATCTTACCAAGAGCGATTGGAATTGCTTCGATTCAATCCGGATCGAGCAGATGTTATTGTTCCTGGATTAAAAATCTACCAAAAGGTGATGCAATGGGCCAAGGTAGAACGCATCATGGCCTCTTATTTGGGGTTGAAGGATGGAATGATTATGGATTTAATAGAAAAGAAAATTTGATATGAAAAACATTACCGTTATCGGTGCAGGTACCATGGGAAATGGAATTGCCCACGTTTTTGCCATGAATGGCTTCCAAGTGAATTTGGTAGATATGAATCCAACTTCTTTGGAAAAAGCCATCGCCACCATCACGAAAAATTTGGATCGAATGCTCGCCAAGGGTAGCATCGATGAAGCTGCAAAAGCATCCACATTGGCCAATTTAAACCCCGTTACTTCCATCGAATCGTGTGCAGGAACGTCCGATTTGATTGTTGAAGCGGCGACCGAAAACGTTGAAATTAAATTGAATATTTTTCGCCAAATTGATGCATTAGCACCCGCTCATTGCATTTTGGCCACCAATACATCTTCCATTTCCATTACCAAAATTGCGGCAGTAACCAGCCGCCCAGAACAAATCATCGGGATGCACTTTATGAATCCAGTTCCAGTGATGAAATTGGTTGAAGTCATTCGTGGCTATTCTACATCCGATGCCGTTTGTGCCCAAATCATGGAGCTTTCACGCAGCTTGGGCAAGGTTCCCGTTGAAGTGAACGATTATCCCGGATTTGTGGCCAATCGAATTCTAATGCCCATGATCAACGAAGCCATTTACACCCTTTTTGAAGGTGTTGGTGGTGTAGAAGAAATCGATACCGTGATGAAATTGGGAATGGCGCATCCGATGGGTCCCTTGCAATTGGCAGATTTTATTGGTTTGGATGTTTGTTTGGCCATTTTAAATGTGCTTCATGAAGGATTCGGAAATCCTAAATATGCCCCATGTCCTTTGTTGGTGAATATGGTGATGGCTAAGAATTTAGGAGTAAAATCTGGAAAAGGATTCTACGATTACAGCCACGGAGGAAAAGAATTGGTGGTTGCACCAAACTTCAAAAAGTAAAAATTTGGTCGTAACTTCGCCAACGTTAATAATCGTTCCACCAAACCCCATCTCCATGGAAGATGATCCGGATATACAAAAATTTAGAAGGGCAACTCCAAGAGTTGCAACATCCGGAAGTGGGTTGTTGGATCAACATTACCGGATCAGATCCTACTGATCGGGAGTGGATTGAACAAAATCTTGGTGAAATTTCCGAATCTTTGATCGACTTCCAAGACGTGGATGAAATGTCGCGTGTTGAAAAAGAAGACGATTACCTTACCATCATTCTTCGTATTCCTCACTTTTCTGGGGTAGATTCTGACAAGCCGTTTGTTACCATTCCGTTGGTTATTATTCTCACCGATGAACTCATCATTACAGCCTGTACGGAAGAAAGCGTCATCATTTCTGAATTTGTAAAAGGCCGTGTTAAAGGAGCCGCAACGGTAAAACGCAATCGTTTCTTGCTGTTGTTGCTTTGGAAAACCGCGAATCGCTATTTGTTGCACCTTCGGAATATCAATAAAATTGTTGAAGAATTGGAAGATGAGTTAGAGAATTCGCTTCAAAACAAGGAGATCATGGCCTTGCTGAAGTACGAAAAAGCGCTCATTTACTACACCACAGCTCTGAAGAGCAACGAAGCCATGATGGAGCGCTTGAAGAGAATGCTCATTTTCCGCGCCTACGAAGAAGATATGGAATTGCTAGAGGATGTTTTGATTGAAAATCTTCAGGCCATTGAGATGACCAACATCTCCCAAAACATTTTGGCGCAAATGACCGAAGCCTATAGTTCCATCATCAATAACAACATGAATAACGTCATCAAGTTTCTTACTTTGGTGACCATTTGTATCAGCTTACCGACCTTGATTTCCAGCTTCTACGGAATGAATATCTCCCTTCCAGGGCAAGATTCCGACAAAGCTTTCTTCGTCATCATCGCATTTTCGGTTGGAATGGTATTGGCTACCATTCTCTTCTTCCGAAAGAAGCGTTGGTTTTAATGAATGATCCACGGATACATTTTCCGAGTTCCTTTTTCATCATCAATCACAATAAAATAACTTCCGGTTGCCAGGTTTTCGGTGGCTAAATTTTTATTTCCTGGCCCTACTTTTTCTTGGAGTACTATTCTTCCTTGGGCATCTACAATTCGAATGATTAAATTCTCATAGGAATGATCGATGCTTAACGTTCGCCCGCCTTTGGTTGGGTTGGGATAAAACGTGAACGAAGAAGCGGGTTTTCTGTACGTAATCACTTCGATGTTGGAAAAAGAAACGCTTCCATCCACATCTACCTCTTTGATGCGGTAGTAAGCCGTTCCGTGAATGGGCATGGAATCAAAATATCGGTAATAGGAGGGAACTTGTGAAAATCCGGTAGCAGCAACTTCTCCTAAAGAATCGAAATGTTGTCCATCCGAACTGCGCTCAACCACAAACCGTAAACTGTTGAATTCTGTTGCTGTAGCCCAATCCAATTTCACTCGATCCGGGAAATCGGGAGTGGCTTTGAACCAAAGCCAAGAAACGGGGAGGGGAGTGGGAGCGCCTTTGGTAAAGACAAATTGACTGAAGCTCGTTAGATTGCTATTGGGGCCAAATCGAACTTGACCTGAGTTGCCTGCGGTTGCTGAATCGGCAACTCCAAACGGTTGCCACGTTGCTCCATCGTCGATTGAGCGACGTTTAAACAAACTGAATTTGTTGGGGGAGGCTCCGTGTTGCGGTGAAACAAAGTCAATCCCTCTGAACCACAATTCCTGCATGGGAGAAAACGTGGCATTGGTTCCATAATTGTTGATCACCCAATAACGACTACTCAAAGAATCTTGCGAACTTGGAGGTACATCGGGTTGGTAGTTTAAGCGAGAAACGACCACTTCTCCGTTGGGATGGGTTCCTACGCTGGAGAATTTCATGGAAACTTGGGAGTTGGGAAATTGGATAAGATTGGAAGAAAGTACAGAAATGCGATCGCTCACCCCACCGGCAACGGGAACCGAACTGCTGCTTCGAGCAGCACCGGAAATTAAAGATGCGTGGTCGATGCCCATTTTATCTTGTACCAATCCTTCGTTCTCATTGAATTGATAATAAGCCAATAAATTATCAGCATAAATGCCACTTTTGGTAAGGTGCATGCTTTCTCGAATTTCGGCTTGAGTTAATGATCTACTGTAAAAACAAACCTCATCGATGAGTCCTTTGAATGTTCGGCTGCTCCAATCTCGGTAACTGCCAATGGCAAGTTCTCTGAATTCGCAGGCCGATAGGGCGATGGCATGTGTTCTACCAACACCATTTTTATAAATCGTCGCAGAAGTTGGTGTAATAACCAGAGCCACATGTGCCCACTCTCCCGGCGTAAGGGTTAATCCACTGCTCCAACTCCAAGAACCGCCCGGCCAATGGTATCCGAGTTCATTGTTCTGACGAACATTTAATCCTCCGGTATTTGCTGTTCCTGCATAATTCATTACAATTCCCGAATAATCACTCTGAATTTGAGCTGGTTTTACCCAAGCTGTTATTGTAATGGAATTGCTGGTAATGTTGAGTGGGGAGGTTAACGCCCGTTGCCCGTCACTCGAAATTTGTAGGGCACTTCCTGGAATGGGGTCAACATTGCATCCCTCACTTACCGAATAATAGGAGGAAATGGTTTGAGAATCGGTTCCCAAACTATCAGACACCACCAAGGAAACCGTGTAACTTCCAGCTTGTCCAAAAACCACTTTCGGATTTTCTGTGGAACGAGAACTGATGTAAGAAGGATTGGGAGTGATGGTCCAAAAAAACGTAGCCCCGGTTTTGTAGTGGGCTGAATAATCGGATAAATACAACGTATCGCGAATGCAAGCACTTTTCAATTTATCTGCAGAAATTTGGACCGATGGTTTTTGCAAAGTATGAACAGGTGATTCAAAAACACCTCGGTTGGAGGCATTACGCATTTTTCCTTCCAAATACCAAGGAAGTATTTTAACGGAAGAAGTAGGAAGAGGCATTCCGGTTCCGAAACTTACCCAATTGCTCATGGTTTTGTCTCGGTAATAAACTGTTTTTCGGGTGCCTACATAAATTCCACCAGAGCTGCCTCGGTAAAACTCGATGTTGGTAATTCCTTCCCCATTCAACGTAGTCGTTGTCCAATTGGAATAACTGTTTCCACCATTATTGGAATAAAAAATCTTAAAGCCATCGGCATTGTTCCAATTGTATGGATGGATCAATCCAACCCAAATTTCATTTTCGGATGAATCACTCACCGTTAAATCCATTGCCAATGAACTGTTGTTGTTGGAAGTAGTGGTTGATAATGAAATATTGGCCCACGTTTTTCCCGCATCGGTGGTTTTCCAAATGAACTTATTGGCATAAAAATTCGTCGGGGCGAAAACCACGTAAATCACATTTGGATTCGACCACGCAACTTCAATATCGATGATTTTGCCGCTGGCAAACGTTTTGATCGCCGTCCACGATGCGCCATCGTCTTCGGTTTTCCACAAAGTGGAATCTACACCCGAGTAGAAATGGTTGTAAGAACGGGGATCCCAACGCAACGGACACGATTCGCCGGGGAAATACCCTGCGTTGGGTCGTTTGTCGTAGGATGTTCGGGTAAACGGAAGCGTTCGGCTCTGAACCAATTGGTCTTTTCCGCTGTCGTTATAAACCGTTTTGGGTTTTCCCGGATTTACAAATCCGCGGTAGCCATCGGCGCTTCCAGTGTAAGAAATCCATCCATTTTGATAAACGTTTCCGTTTTTCATCAAATGGGAATTGTGATACGTTCCACCTAACATCACATCGGCATCTTTGTGTCCCATCCCAAATCCCCAAAACTCCGTGCCTTGGATACCGTATTGGCGGCGGTTGAACGAAAGTTTACCACTGTCTACCGAGAGGAAAATTCCTCCATCGCACGATACCCAAACCTGGTTATTGCGGATGAAAATATCATGAATGTCGGCATGAACATACCGAACATTGGCGGCATCCGACCAGCTTGCTGTATTGGTGAACGTTTGTCCTCCATTCAATGAAATCCAATGCATGATTCCAGCGGCATGAACCTTGTCAGCATTAGCAGGATCTGCTTGCAAGGCCAGGTCGTAATAGTATTGTCCACCGTTATCTGCTCCCGTAGAATTGTAGCCTAAAATGTTAGCATTGCTGGTAGATGCCGCTCCGCCTGGATCCGTTCCGCAACACGTGTGTGTCCAGGTTTCTCCCGCATCGGTCGATTTGTAAAAGCCGTACAAACCGGTTCCTCCATTGAATTCTCCGGCCAACAAGGCATAGATCAAATTGGGGGAGGCGGGAGTAACCGAAATTTCAGCTCGTTTTTGGTTATTGGTTCCCGTCATCAAAGCCGCATTACTGGGCCAGTTGAGTTTGTTGGTGAAATTTTGGCCGAAATCGGTTGATTTGTAAAATTCAGTAAAGAGGTTGCTTACGGCATTTTTAACAGCATAAATAATGTTTTCCTGGGTAGGATGAACCTCAATTTCATCGAAATAATCGTTGGAGGAGGAAGCTGAAAGAATCAAAGTGAAATTCAAACCGGAATTGGTTGATCGATACAAACCATTGTTGGTTGCAGCATAAACGATATTGGTTCGATTGGGGTGAATCACCAAATCGTAAACGGTATGGGAAGAAGCAGTGAAAGGAGAACCTCCTACAATGGACCAACTGATTCCTCCATCGGTAGAGCGGTAGATGCTGCCATTCCCTCCAAAAAATACGGTGTCGGGGTTGTTGGGATGAATGGCAATGGCGCGAACTTGACCGACAAACAAATTTTTACTCACCAAGTTCCAGTTCGCGCCTTCATCGATCGATTTCCAAATTCCAGTTGAAGCAGTTCCAGCGAAAAGAATGTTTGGAGAAGATAAAGATTGACGGGTAACAAAAACGTGTGCGGATCCTGGAGCATGCGAACGGCCGTAGGCATCCTTGTCGAAATCGAAGGGGCCAATACCAGTCCAATTCGGCAATCCCTCTACGGATTGTGCTTCCAAGGCACGCTCTTCCGATAATTTCGATTCCTTCCTCCAAGTTTCCCAATTGGGTTCTTCAAATTCTCCTTCGCGATTGAGATAAGGCCCCGCAGTCTTTAGTAAACGTTTGAAATATTGGGTGTG
>CANHCV010000056.1 GCA_947459245.1 Bacteroidota bacterium | reverse complement strand
CCATGCAGCCTTTCGGCCGTTTGCACGGAGGTGCATCCATGGCGTTGGCCGAAACCATCGGTTCTTTGGGTTCGTATCTGTTGGTAAAAGAGGAAGGGAAATTAGCAGTTGGAATTGAAATCAACGCCAACCACGTACGAGCAGCCCGAAGTGGATGGGTAACGGGAACCGGAAAAATCGTTCATCAAGGCAAAACAACCCACGTTTGGGAAATTCGTATTGAAGATGACGAGCATCAGCTCGTTTGCATTTCCCGTTTTACCGTTGCCATTATTGAGCCGAAATGAAAAACTTCCTCGGATATCGCCCCCACGGACAGCGCTCCCAGTGGTACACGTGGCCCGATGGGGCGGAACTTCGATTGAACCGATGGGAAGATATTCCCCAAAATCCGGGTTTTGTTTACGCCCCGTTCGAACCCAGTGAAGATTGTCCGATCATTTGGATTTCCTCCAAGAATCTGGTTCCCATGGCTCCCCAGCAAGCGGAAATACAAGGAATTGAACAGAGCCAAGGCGGAATAGAATCCATGTCCGATTTCGTTGAAAGGGTGGAGGCCATGAAGGAAATGTGTTCGAATGGGAAATTTCAAAAGTTGGTGGTGTCTCGGGTGGTAGAAATGGACAAAGTTCCCGAAATTGGATTGTTTGACCGCTTGTGCGAGCAATATCCGCGAGCCAATGTGTGTTGGTTTCAAAGTAAAATTTCGGGAAGCTGGGTTACCGCTTCTCCCGAATTGCTGCTGCACCGCCGCGGTATTCGCTTCGAAACCATGTCGTTGGCCGGAACTCGGCCTGCCGGTACCCAAGGAAATTGGGGCGCAAAAGAATTGAAGGAACAACATTTGGTTACGGCTTACTTATTGGACCGACTTACGCGATTGCAAGCCAAAGAAATGGAAGTATTTGGCCCGGTAACCGATAACGCCGGAAACATTGAACACCTCAAAACGACCTTGTTGGGCAAAACCGATGGCTCAACGTTGGAAATGATCCAAGCCCTGCATCCAACTCCGGCCGTTTGCGGCTACCCTTCGAAAGAAGCCCATGCCTTTTTAGAACAACAAGAAAAATCTTTCAGAAGGTACTATAGCGGGTTTTTCGGTTGGATGGATCCCATGGCAGAATCGGAATTATTCGTAAATCTTCGTTGCATGGAAATTCAGGAAAATAAATGCCGTTTGCACGTGGGATGTGGAATATTGTCGGATTCCGATGCGGAGGCCGAATACCGAGAAACGGAAATGAAAGCAGCTACGTTAGGAAAAATGATATAAAAAAAAAGCCCCCGAAAATCGGGGGCTTTTTTTTAGTCTGCTCTTCGAACATTCACGGCGTTTAAGCCTTTTCGACCATCTTGGACCTCGAAGGTTACCAAGTCATTGTCTTGAATTTCTTCCTTGCAGCCAGAAACGTGAACAAACACTTCTGGGCCGTTGTCTTCTTTAATAAATCCAAATCCCTTGGAATGATTAAAAAACTTTACTGTACCTGTTTTCATTAAAATAATTATTTTCGAATAGGACAAAAATCTAAATTGAGTGACTCCCCATCGCTATTCGTGTCAAAGGTACACCGAAAACAGAATATTTGAGCTATTTCTTTAAAATTAATAATGCAACGTTCTCAACGTGGTGGGTATGAGGGAATAAATCCACCGGTTGCAATTCAACAACGGCATATTTTTGAGCCAAAAGTTCCAAATCCCTGGCTTGTGTAGCCGGATTACAACTAACATAAACCACTTTTTCAGCTTCAATTTCAAGGATCTTATTCACCACATCTACGTGCATCCCAGTTCTAGGCGGGTCGGTAATTAGAACATCTGGTTTGCCGTGGCTTGCAAGAAATTCGTCGTTCAATACGTCTTTCATGTCGCCAGCGAAAAAACTTCCATGCTCGATGCCGTTCAAAGCAGCATTTTTCCACGCATCGTCAACGGCATCTTGAACGTATTCCACCCCAACAAACCGCTTCGCTTCCTTGCTCAAGAAAATACCAATCGAACCCGTTCCTCCATAAAGGTCGTAAATCACTTCATTTCCCGTTAATCCCGCCATCCGTTTTACCACTTCATACAGCACTTCCGCTTGGCGGGTATTCGTTTGAAAGAAACTTTTCGGACTAATTCGAAAACGAAAATCACCCAACGTTTCTTCGATGTAATCTTTGCCAGCATGAACATGCACCGGCTGATCGTCGTAACTGTCGTTCATCTTTTCATTGATGATGTACAACAATGAATGAATGGAGGGGAATTTAGCTTCAAGGGCCTTCATCACCTTCTCAATATTCTCGGGTTGATTTTCGCCGAATACCACCATCACCATCCATTCTCCCAATCGGGTATTCCGAATCATCACATTCCTTAAAAAGCCCTGATGGGCCCGAATATCGTGATACGTGAGTTCGTTTTCCTGAGCAAAGTGGTGCAGAAACAAACGGATTTCATCTGCGAAGGCATCTTGCAGATGACATTTTTCAATGTGTACCACCGAATCGAACCTGCCTGGAACGTGAAAACCAACCGATGGGGCACTTTTAGCAGCATGAATGGCTTGTTGAACCGCATCGCTTTGGTCTTCTTCCCCTGAAAAACCAGCTTTAATGTCTTTCAACATATCGTCGGTCAGCCAACGTCCGGGGGCGAACGTATAAACCATCTTGTTTCGGTAGTTCCACACGTGATCTGGACCCAGTAATGGATTCGATGTGGGTAGTGAGAGTCCCGAAATTCGCGTTAGAACGTCGTTTACCTGTTTTTCTTTGGCTGCTTTCTGGGTAGAATATTCCATGTGCTGCCATTTGCAGCCACCGCAAACTCCGAAATGTTGGCAAACCGGGGTGGTGCGATTGGGTGAAGGAGTAACCAATTCGGTAACCTTGCCTTCCAACATCTTTTTCTTTACCCCAACAATGCGCACATTCACCACATCTCCAGGAGCGGTATAAGGAACGAAAACAACTTGACCTTCGGAGCGACCAACGCCCCGGCCATCGCTGGCAGCATCAATGATTTCCAAATTTTGAATGGGGGGATGGGTTTTTCGTGCTCGTCTCACAAGGAATGTTTTTGAATGAACGGTAAAAAGATGGAAGAAAATTCTTGAGGGGAATCGGCGTGAACCCAATGGCCAGCCTGAGGAATGGTTTGCAATTCCGCGTTGGGAAAGCGCTCCAATATGAGCGGCCAATCGGAATCTTTCACGTAATCGCTTTTGCCACCTCGCAAAAACAAAGTAGGACCTTCGAACCTCCCTTCGGTGGGAATTCCTTCCCCGATGGCATCAACGGTGGTTAAAAAAACAGGTAAATTCAACCGCCAAGCAAATTGTTTGTGCTCGTTTCGAGTGAGGCTTTTCAATAAGAACTGACGAATCCCAAAATCGGGGATGGAGGTTGAAAGAGCTTGATCAACGTCTGTTCGGCTGTTCATCTGCTCCAAATCGAGGTCGGCCATGGCGCGCAAATACACCTTTTGGTGGTCGAGCTGATTTCGGAAAATCGACATGTCGATCAACGAAAGCGATTGGAGCGAATTTCCGTGTTGGAGTGCATAGTACATGCTCGTTTTCGCTCCCATGGAGTGTCCCATCAAATGGAATTTGGTTAATCCCAAATGATCAACCAACTCCTTGAGGTCGAGGGCCATGGCCGGATAGTCGAAAGTGTCCGACTGAAAGCTGTGGCCATGGTTTCGGGCGTCGGGAAGGATCACGCGGTAGTGCTGACTCCAAAGGCGAGCAAGGGTAATCCAATTGTCTCCGGTTCCAAACAAACCGTGGAGAATCACCAAGGTTTCGGATGAACCGTTGGCAGCAGGAATGTCGTTGTAAAAAAGCATGCGGTTAAACCGTCATGATGTCTTTTTCCTTTTCAACCAATAATTCATCCACGCGTGCGATGTGTTTATCGGTGATGTTTTGCACTTTGGTTTCGGCATCTTTGGCCATGTCTTCAGGCAAACCATCCTTTTGAAGGTCTTTGATTCCAGCATTCACATCGCGGCGAATGTTGCGAATGGAAACTTTGGCATTTTCGCCTTCGCCTTTGGTTTTTTTCACCAACTCGCGGCGGCGTTCTTCGGTCAAAGGCGGAACGGTTAAACGAATGATAATCCCATCGTTGGTGGGCGCAAGGCCCAGGTTGGCATTAATAATTCCTCGTTCAATGGCCGAGATTACGGATTTTTCCCAAGGTTGAATGATGATGGTTCGAGCATCGGGGGTATTCACGTTGGCAACCTGATTCAATGGGGTAGGGGCCCCGTAGTAGTCAACCATCACGCCTTCCAACATCCCAGTGGATGCTTTCCCGGCGCGAATTTTTCCCAATTCATAACTCAAGTGAGCCAAGGCTTTATCCATGCTCTCTTTGGCTTCATCCAAATAAATCTGTACTTCTTCGTTCATGATGAATTATTTTACGAGGGTTCCAATGTTTTCCCCTTGAACCACTTTCAGTAAATTTTTAGGGCTATTCATATCAAAAACAATGATGGGGAGTTGATTCTCCTGACACAAGGTAAAGGCGGTCATGTCCATCACGTTCAATTTCTTTTCGTAAGCTTCGGTAAAGCTAAGGGTTTCGTATTTAGTAGCAGAAGGATCTTTCTCTGGATCTGCGGTGTAAATACCATCCACTCGGGTTCCTTTTAAAATAACCTCGGCTTGAATTTCGATGGCTCGAAGGGAAGCTGCGGTATCGGTGGTGAAATAAGGGTTACCTGTTCCGGCTCCGAAGATCACTACCCGGCCTTTCTCCAAGTGCCGGATGGCACGACGGCGAATGAAAGGTTCTGCAATTTCTTCCATTTTGATGGCCGATTGCAAGCGGGAGTAAACACCGGCTTTTTCCAACGCAGCTTGAAGGGCCATGGAATTGATCATGGTGGCTAACATTCCCATGTAATCGCCCTGAGCGCGGTCCATTCCACCGGCTTCGGCTTGAACGCCACGGAAGATGTTTCCGCCGCCGATCACGATGGCAACTTCGCAACCCAATTGGGTGATTTCTTTGATATCTTCGGCATATTGGGCGATACGACTGGAATCAATTCCGAATTGTTTGTCGCCCATCAGGGCTTCGCCAGAGAGTTTAACGAGAACGCGTTTGTATTTCATTGCGGTGCAAAGATAGGTTTTTACGGTTTATTCAGTGCCTTTGATGCGCACCGTTTCAATAATTTCTGGTCCCAAATGCGATTCCAAAATTTTCAAGTAATTCTTGGTGGCGGTAAATCCAAAACCGCTATCGAAAAAGGTGCTAAATGCCAAATTCCAATCGCTCTTTTTGGGGAAGATAAATCCAAAATACTCCTCGCCCATTTCACCGGTTCTTTGGATCTTGAGGAAAGCATCTTTGTTTTTTTGAAGGTAATTCCAGTACGTAACCGCATCTACATAACCGAAGAAGGTGGGATCGGAAGAGATCACTTTAAGGATGTCATCGGGATTGTTGAGGTAGGTTACCCGTAGGTCCTTAAGCGTTTCTTTTTTAAGGGATTCCAAGGCTTTTTCGTGCACCGAACCTTGGATGGTTACGGCTTGAAGGTTAGCAAAAGCAGCTTTGATTTCACTGGAATAAACCAAAGAAGGAACTTCTCCGGAAGTAATCAGCATGGAACGATTGCGCAGATAAGGGGCAGAGAAATTCACAAATTTGCTTCTTTTCTCATTGATGGAAACCGTTGCTGCACCAATGGCGCCATTTTTTCCACCCGTAATTCGGTTGAAAACCAAGTCGAAACTGGGCAGGTCGAAGTACCGGTATTCAATGGTCACTCCTTTTTCTTTTTTGGCCCATTCGGCAAAAGCCTGCAACAAATCGTATTCCAAACCCGCCAATTTTCCCTCTTCATTTTGGTAGAAAAACGGTGGATTGGAAAGATAGGCCACATCTACACGAGCAGATTTAATTTTTTGAGCTTCAGCCCAAGTCACGTTGGTTTGTGTCCAAGCGGTAAGGAAGGAAATAAGGGAAAGGAGAAGGATAAAGGTTCTTTTCATCTTATAGATTTTTGTAGGGATAATAAACAAATCCTGCATCGTTGTTCACCACTACAAACACGCATATATGGGTTTCAGGGTCCTTGTATTGCCCCTTAAATTCATCCAATTTGGAACGATCAACGATTCCTTTTTTCACGAATTCTTCCAAGGCAGAAATATTGATGGACCATTGGGTGTACAAGGTTTTGTGATCCAAAACCTGACTTCCGAGTTTGATGCCTCCGAATTGGTATGCAACGAAAATGGGGTATTTTGAAATGCCCGAATCGAGCACTTCCCTGGAAAAACCGATGAGGTAATCGTTGTAATAATCGAGATCTTTTTTTAGACTCACCAGAACGGGGTTGTCTTCTATTTTCTTGGGGGCTTGAAAATCAGACGGATTCATGGTGCAAAGGTACAACCATTACTTCTTTTTTGAGTTCTTTTTCACCTCCTTGATGAGGTAATCCACCGATGCTTCGTTGCTTTTGATGTTCCAAAAGTTGCCACCTCCTTTTTTCGAAAGCCTACGAAGGAATTCTACGGCTTCGTGATCGGTCCCAAACGCAACGACCGAGAGCGGAATCCCACTTTCAGCTTTCTGAGCCACCATTTGGTAGATTTGCTCCTCGGAAAGATCGGGGTTATTGAAAATACCGTCGGTGGCGAGGATGATTTGGTTGTTTCCACCTTGGATGTATTTCGACTCGGCGTAGCGATAGGCCGTCTCCAATGCTTGTTGTCCGTAGGTTCGGCCGCTGCATCCCAACGAATCGATGTGTTTCAGAATGGAGTCTTTCAAATTGGCAGGAGTTGGTGGAACCAAAACCCCAACGGAAGTGGAATAAACGATCACAGATATGTTATCCACGTCGCGCAGCACATCGAACAACCGATGCATGGCTTTTTTCATCACCGGAAGTTTGTGGTTGGAACCCATGGAGGCCGAAACATCGAGCAAGAAAACAATGTTGTTGGGAACAAATTTCTCGGTTGATAATACGCCGGTGTCTTTTTTTGAAACAACAGGAAGTGGTTTTTGGATTGGTTTGGGTTGAGTTGTTGTTACCGGAGTGCTTTCGGGTACAATTTTGGTTAACTCGAATAGAACCGTATCATTGCCCGGCCCAATGGTTTTGGTTTTGTAAGAAGACTCGTAACCCACTTTTTCAACCTTCCATTGGTACGTTTCTGGAAGCATTTCTGTTACACTGCTTCCTTTTTTGTTGGTTTCCAAAATTTTAAGGGCATATCCCTCGCCTTCCACGGTAATTTTTGCCATTTCAACGGGCCAGCGGGTGAGGGTTTCAACCACTTTAATTTTTACGGAAATAGGTTTGACGGTTGAAGATGAAAGGGGCGTTGTTGTTTCAGGAGTTAGGGGTAAAGTATTGATGGGCTCATCCTTCATCAATTGAATGGTGATGAGTTCGGCTTTTTCAGAGACTTCTTGGGGGATTTCGTACCCCGAATACCCATCTCTTTCCACCTGCATGCGGTAATTGCCAGCATAAACGGTTTGCGAAACAGTTCCATTTTGGGGGGTGCGTAAAAAGGCGTACCTGTTTTTTTCATTTTGAAGAACTATTTTGGCGTCCTTCAGCGGGAGTTTCGTCTTGGCATCCACCACAATGGCTTGAAATTTTACCGGACGTTTTCCCTGTTGCAATTGGGGCTGAATGCTTTGTGGAGTTGCCTTGGGTGTTTCAACCTGAATGGAATTGGTGGTGGAAGTCCATTCGGTATTAAGAACCGTTTCGGAAGTGTCGGAATTTTTTTGAGAGGTTGGAAGCAAAGCGATGGCATATTCGGTTTTCCCGGTTTTGGTAACCCAAATGCGCCCATTTCGGGGGTGGTAGCCATTGGCTTGCACAGAAAGTCCGTGGGCGCCCAAACTCAAGTCCTTCCGAAATTTCCCCTGACTGGTTTGGAAGGGGGTTTTCCCTTTGGGCCCATGGTTAATTTCTCCCGAAACTTGGGTTACCGTATTCTTGGTCAAGCTATCGTAGAAGGTAAAAGTGATGGTTTTAGGGGTGAGATTTTCCATGGGAGGTTGAGAAAACTCGGGGCATTGCATGAGGGCATTTTGTCCTAAATTTTCAATTTCTCCTTGAATGGAAAGCGAAAACGGTTTGGATTGGGTTGACAAGTAAATTTGAAAATCGCGTTTGAATTTTCCGGGTTTTTGGGTGTAGTAATAAACGAGCAAGGTTCCTGTTTCACCGGGTGCAATTTCTTCCTGTTCGAACCGCATCAGCAGGTCTTCCTGGGCAAAAGTGGGAAGGAAGAAGAACGAATTTTTTCCGGTATTTTTAAAAAGAAATTGAGCCGGTTGGTTTTCCCATTGTTGAATTTTTCCAAAATCGAAGGAAGATGCATTGAGTTTCACCGATTGTGAGAAAGCAATGGTGTTGAAAATCAATAAAAAAAACAGCAGCAAATACTTCGGTTTCATGGGAATTTTCGTTGGTGTAAATGTACAAACGAACCTTTGTTTTCTTGGTGCGTTTCTTTGCAGTTCCTTAACCCCATTTAACATGAAAACGATCTTTTTTTGCTTATCATTTTTTTGGCTTGTTGCTTGCGATGCCCAACCTCAAAAGGGTGGAGATCAATCATCCAAAGTTCCTTCATCGGTTGGGAAGATGGATTCTTCCGACGCGTATTGGCGAAAAACGTTATCGCCCGAAGCTTATGCCATCTTGCGCCAACGGGCCACGGAACGTCCGCACACGGGAGCGTATGATCAGTTGTGGGACAAAGGGGTATATCAATGTTTGGGTTGCGGGTTGCCGTTGTTTTACAGCAACACCAAGTTCGACGCCGGATGCGGGTGGCCCAGTTTTTTCCAAGCCATCGATTCTACCCGAATTCGCTATTTGAACGATTTTGAATTGGGATACCCAAGAACGGAAATTCGTTGTGCCCGTTGCGATGGACATTTGGGGCACGTTTTCAACGATGGTCCCCCTCCAACCGGGTTGCGGTTTTGCCTTAATTCAGGCGCGTTGAAATTCATTCCTAAACACAAGGACGAATAAACTCACTTCCCGAATGCCTTCATTTGTTCCACAGAACCGTTGAAAACATTCAAATCGGCTAAATGTGGAATCCCAGGAATTCGTGCTACGTGGCTGTGTTGCCAGAAAACCCATCTTCTTCCATCGGATAAACGGGGTTGTGAGGTAAAGGCAACAATCCAAATCGGATTCTCTTTAAAATCTCCTTTGATGATTCGGTTGTAGGTGCTGATGTTGGAATAAATGATGGGATTTCTACCGTAATGTTTTTTCAGTCGAACAATCATGGCTTTGAGTTCCCTCTTGATGGATTTGGTAGGAAGGGTTTTAGCGTAGTAATTCCCCCATTCCTCCACATCCACCACGGGAGGAAAATCTTTTTGGGTTAGCCGAACATTTTCGATAAAATTCTCGGCTTGTTTTTCTCCGGAAATATGGAATTTAAAAAAATGGTAAGCCCCCATTCGGAGTTTGGTTTTTTTTCCTTTCTCCCAGTTTCGATTGAATTGTGGATCGAGGTACCAACTTCCCTCGGTTGCCTTAACGAAAGCGAAGTGAAATCCTTTGCTGGCTTTATCCCATTGAATGGTTCCAGAATGAGCCGAAACATCAAATCCTCGGGTGGGATATTTTTTTTTAGAGGCATGAACCTGTTGAGCCCCTAAAAAATAGGGGAAGCAGATCAATAGAAAAAGGAAGCCAACGATTTTCATCAATAAAAAAGCCATCCGGTACCGGATGGCTCATCAATCTTTAAAGAAGATTATTTCTTTTTGCAGCAAGATTTTTCGCCTTCTTTTGCCTTATTGCAAGAAGCTTTCTCAGTTTCTTTGCAGCAAGATTTTTTCTTAGCGTCTTTCTTTTCAGTTTTTACTTTATCAACCATTGTTGAAGCAGTAGTTGTGCTAGCAGCGAAAAACATCGCAAGAGCAGCAATAGCGAATACCTTTTTCATAATTTTTTGTTTAGTAACCGTAAAACTAAACAATCTCTTTTAAGGTTGCAAGTAAAAAAAATTATTCACGAACGCCTTGGTCCAGCGCTTCATACCATTCTGTTCCGTATTTGCGGATCAAAGGTTCTTTGAGGAATTGGTAAACCGGTACTTGGAGCGATTCTCCCAAAGTACAGGCCGCAGAACAAATGTCCCACCGGTGATAATTCAAGGCATCTCCCATTTTGGTTTTGGTGATTCGAATGGGGTACAAATGGCATGAAATGGGTTTGTTGTACGCAATTTCACCGGCTTTGTAGGCATGTTCAATGGCACACTTCAAGGTTCCGTCTTCATCTCTTTTTACGAAAACGCAATCTTTGCCGTTCACCGTGGTGGTTACCGGTTCCAAGTCGATATCCTCTTCCCAGAATCCTTCTTTTTCCACTACCGCCAAACCAGCTTCTGACATGAAAGGTTTAATTTTTTCAAGATGATTTTGATAGAAATCTACTTCTTCTGCCTCCAATGGAGCACCGTAATCGCCTTCTTCGCAACAAGCGCCTTTGCATTTATTCAAGTCGCAAACGAATGCTTTTTCAATCACATCGTCGGAAACTAAAACATCGTCAACAAGTATCATAAGCCAAAAATAAAAAGAGCCGGCTGAAACCGGCTCCTGAATTGTTCTTTTATTTGATTAATAGAATTTGTAGCGGGTATCTTCTACTTTTCCTTCTTTCAAGGTTTCAAGCACGCGATTTTTAGCTTGACCTTGTAAAACTCCGTTCAACGACTCACGAGCCATTTTAAGATCTTGCTCAGGTCCGTCGATAAAGCTTTCAACCTTGGTGTAGTAAACGCCGCTTTCGCCAATTACGGGGCCAACGAAAGTGTTGGCTTTGCTTCCGAAAATCTTCCCAACCAAGGTTAGCTCACGAGCACCAATGGTAGGTAAAAATGCGTTAACAAAAACGATGTCATTCACCTGTTTCACATCGGTAGTTAGGGCCATGGCTAAACCATCGATGTTGTTTTTGTTGGCAGCCAAAGCTTTGTTCATTTTTTCAGAAAGAATTTCTCCCTTTTTCATGCGGATTACGAAAGGTTCCATTTCTTTTTTTATGTCTTCCAATGCAGGAGTTCCTTTTTCTTTCACGGTGATCACCGCTGCAACCAAGTAGTTGTCTTTGGATTCAATAACGGGAAGAACTTCGCCTTTTTCGGCTTCGAAGGCATCGCGTACACCTTTGCGGGTGTCGGGGAAGCCGGAAATGGTGCGATCGTTGATGCGCAATTCCATTTCGCGTGGGGCAAGTCCATCTTTTTCAATGGCCTTTTCAAATGCTTCTAAAGATTTATTTTTGGATTGGAATTGGTCAGCCTTGGTGTAAGCCTCGTCGCGAGTTTTGTCGGAAGCAACAACGGTAAGTGCAATGGTTCCAACTTTTACAGATGGTACCATGTTTCCAACACTGGTAACTTGAATGATGTGCCATCCGAATGGAGATTCTACCAAACCTACAGATCCTTTAGGATTGCCGAAGCAATAATCGTTGAAGGTTGGTACCATGGTTCCTTCGGTGAACTTACCCAAATCTCCACCGCGATCTTTCGAACCATCGGTGCTGTATTGAGCTGCCATAGCAGCAAATTTGGATGTATCTCCTTTAACCACACCAAGAACAGAATCGGCTAAGGTTTTTGCTTGATCGCGGTCACGCTTGATGGAAGGATCGGCGTTTTGTGCACCAGCGAAAGGAATCAAAATGTGACGAGCACCCACTGAATCGGGGCGAGAGCTGCGTGCAAGCACTTTGGAAACTTTCCAAATGTTGCCATCTTTATACGGACCGATAACTGTTTTCAAAGCAACTTTGGTAACAGTATCTTTGATCATAAGATTCACTTTATCCAAAGGCGTAAAGGTGTTGAAAAATGGCTCTTCGCTTCCTTTGGTAAGGATGTACAAAGAATCGTCTTCAGCAGAAGCGAAACCAGCTGCTGCATCTTGGATGGCCGATACGGTAGCTTGCTCGTCTTCGGCCGAAGGAGCAACGCCAAACACAACGTACTTGATTTTACGAGCAGGCTCTTTTACTTCAAATTCGTTTTTGTGCTCGTTGTAATATTTTTCATAATCGGCATCGGCAACTTTCACAGATGAATCGTTGATGCTGTTGAAATCCAAGAACACCATGCGGGTATTGGCACGACGGTTGGTTTCAGCCATGTTTCTTTTGACATGAACCGTGGTTGCGTAAAGGCCACGACTAACCAAGTCGTTGTACATTTCTTCTTCAGCACTCTTGTAAATGTATTTCTCGAAAGAAGCCCATTGGTTTTTTACCTCCGGAGTTTGCTTATCTAAATTTTTCAAGAAATCTACTACCTGAAGTTTTCCTGTTTTAGGATCGGTAAAATTTTGAGCAATCATCGGATGCACATTTTTACCTTGAATTAAATCCCACTTTTCTTTTTGTCCGAGAGAAATTCCCAAAAGGTCGTATTGCTCTTGGAAAAGTTTTTCCTTAACAATGTCATTCCAGGTTTGGTCGTTCACCTGCCCACGAGCCATCTCGTCCAATTCGTTTTGGCGGGTGTTGGCTTTGTAATTTTCTTCGCTTTCGCTCAAACGGGAACTGAAGTAATCGATGGAAATGGCTTCTCCATTAACTTCTCCAACGGTGTTTCCTCTACGATTTCCAAACAAACCGTTGGAACCGGCAAAAACATCCATGAACAAAAATGAAATGATCGCAAGGGCAATGATTCCGACTAGGATCCCTGCACGATTTCGAATCTTGGTAATAATCGACATAGCGAGTTTAATTTGTAAAAGGCAAAAATAGTTTTTAATGGCGCGGCTTCAAAATATTTTTTTGAAACCTGCCAAATTTCAATGATTTAGATTAATTGGCAGCAATCATAACCGGCATGATCAACATCAACGTTTCTTCGTCGTTGTTGCTTTCTCCGGGGAACATCAAACCTGGACGGCTGGGCATGCTTAGTTCGAAGGAAATGTCTGTGCTATCGATGTTGTTCAACATGTCGATCAAAAATTTCGCGTTGAAACCGATTTCCATATCTTGTCCGTCGTATTCCACCAGCATTTCTTCCACTGCAGCGTTGTTGAAATCGTAATCTTCTGCAGAAATAACCATTTTATTCCCAGTGAGTTTTAAGCGAACTTGGTAGGTGGTTTTGTTGGAATAAATGGAGCTTCGACGCAAAGCGTTTAAAAATTCGGTGCGATTTGCGCGGAGTTTATTGGGATTGTTGGTGGGGATAACAGCGTTATAATCGGGGTATTTTTGGTCGATCAAACGGCAGATCAAAGTCGTTTCGTCGAAACTGAAGAACACGTTGGTTTTGTTGTATTCCACTTTTACTTCGGTATTGTTGGAAGGAAGGGCAGATTTCAACAAATTCACAGCTTTTTT
>CANHCV010000055.1 GCA_947459245.1 Bacteroidota bacterium | reverse complement strand
ACGAAAAGTGGCCGAAGGAAAACATAAAATGAGTGTTTTAAACGCCATTCGAAACAAAATTGTACTTCGGATTTTTGCCTGCGTTACCCAAGAACGAATGTTTGAAAAAAAAATTAACTTTTGCTTGGAAAAACCATAGAAATCGAAGGCACCGCATAAAAAAGCGCCCTTCGACAAGCTCAGTGACCACCCTTCCCCTTCGAGGACCTCAGGGAGCGGGTGAAGCCGTTCCTCGAGTGAATCGAACGAAGTGAGATTAATATCGATAGGAACATTTGCGTCCTCTCGATACTTTCCCGACCTTCGTCGGGAACACTCGAGGAGCGCCTTATTTCCCGTTGCCCGAGTGGTTCGAATGAAATGAGAATTTTATCGAGGGCAACACTCGAGGAGCGCCGACTTTTAGAATCATTTATTTTCTCCCACAAAAAAAGTCCTAGCAGAACTAGGACTTGAAATCGGTTAGTCGGGATGATTGGATTCGAACCAACGACCACACGCCCCCCAGACGTGTACTCTAACCGGGCTGAGCTACATCCCGAAGCGGGTGCAAATATACAAGCCATTTAGAAACCAATCAACCTAAAAATAGCATTTTTTTGATTCTTTCAAGGCTTATCTTTGTAACCTATGCGAACTCCCTTATTCACAGATTTTAGCAAGACCACCAAAGCGGAATGGTTGAAAAAAATTGGCAGCGAACTCAAAGGAAAGTCCATTGAAGACTTGCAAAAAACCAATACTTCGGGATTTGAATTCAGTCCGTTTTGGAATGAAGAAGATCAACCCCATTTTCCTTTTCCTCAAATTCCCGGAGCATTTCCCTTCACCCGTTCGTACCGTTCCCAAAATAACCAATGGGAGATTTCGCAAAGCATCGATTTAACCCAATCGGCCGATACTGCTAATCAGCAAATTCTGGATGCCCTTCAAGGGGGCGCCAACGCTTTGTATCTTCAGAATTATTCGGCCAAGGTTGAGCTAAAGAAGGTGTTGAAAGGCGTTTTTCTGAACTACATCTCTATTCATTTCGCTCCACATCCACATCTAGAAGTTGTACTGCAATTGCGTTCCATTGCCATCGCTCAACAGATTTCTTTGGATGAAATGACCGGTTCTTTCGGATTAACCGTTGCCCAAAAAACGTGGGATGATTTTCCGAAAATGAGGACCATTACCTTTTCCACAGTGGGGAAAGCATTAACTCCTCAAGAGGAAATTTTTGAAATTGGAAAGCAAGCCATAGCGTTTTTTCAACACCATTCGGTGGATGAATGGGCTCCATACATTCAGTTGGAGGTAGAAGTGAAAACCGATTACTTTTCGGAAATTGCCAAGTTGCGCGCCCTTCGAACGGTTTATGCGTTGCTCACCAAAGCGTTGGGCGCAAAAAACATTTGCTCGTCGGCCGCATTCATCCACTCGGTAAGTTCCCCAAGCTCCTTGCTTCCACAACTCGAACACAACAACCTCCTTCGATCCACCACCGAAGCCATGTCGGCCATCTTGGGAGCTACGAATGCCCTCACGCTACTTCCACACATTCCTGAAACGGCCGACTTTTCTCTTCGAATGGCCCGAAATATTCAACATTTATTGCAGAATGAATCGTACCTGCATCAGGTCATCGATCCTGCAGCGGGTTCGTATTTCTTGGAAAATCTTACCGAACACATGATGAACTCGGCCATGCATTCACTTGCCGAATTAATGCCAGAGATCAATGGGTTGATTTGGGAGAAAGATGCTTTTGTTCCTCAAAAACAAGATCCATCCTATGAAACGGCCGAACAAATTGTTCTTCATCCGTTTTACCAAAAATCAGATGTTGAATCGGTGGAGCACTTGGGTTTTGGAGCCGGAGTTCCTCCGTTCTTGAGAGGACCTTATTCCTCCATGTACGCTCAAAATCCGTGGACCATTCGCCAATACGCCGGTTTTTCTACGGCGGAGGAGTCGAATGCCTTCTATCGCCGAAATTTGGCCGCTGGGCAAATGGGTTTATCCGTGGCTTTCGATTTGGCTACCCACCGCGGTTACGATTCCGATCACCCTCGGGTAGTGGGCGATGTTGGAAAAGCAGGAGTCGCCATCGATTCGGTGGAGGACATGAAAATCCTCTTCAACCAAATTCCCCTCGATCGCATGTCGGTTTCTATGACCATGAACGGAGCAGTTCTTCCCATCATGGCATTTTATATTGTGGCTGCCGAGGAGCAAGGCGTTGCTGCTGAAAAGTTAACCGGAACCATTCAGAATGATATTTTGAAGGAATTCATGGTTCGGAATACCTACATTTACCCGCCAGCGCCTTCCATGAAAATCATTGCTGATATTTTTGAATACACGGCCACGAACATGCCGAAATTCAACAGCATCAGTATTTCAGGTTACCACATGCAAGAGGCCGGCGCTACCGCCGATATCGAATTGGCTTACACCCTCGCCGATGGCTTGGAGTATTTGCGTACCGGAATCGCAGCCGGAATGAATATCGATGATTTCGCTCCACGATTGTCTTTCTTTTGGGCCATCGGAATGAACCATTTCATGGAAATTGCCAAGATGCGCGCCGGACGATTGCTCTGGGCGAAAATGGTGAAGCAATTCAATCCACAAAATCCGAAGTCCATGGCTTTGCGCACGCACTGTCAAACTTCCGGTTGGTCCTTAACCGAACAAGATCCGTTCAATAACGTGGCTCGTACGTGCATTGAAGCGATGGCGGCTGCTTTGGGACATACCCAAAGTTTACACACCAACGCCTTGGATGAGGCGATTGCACTACCAACCGATTTCTCGGCTGCGATCGCAAGGAACACCCAAAAGTATTTGCAAGAAGAAACGGGAATCACTCAAGTGGTTGATCCTTGGGGCGGTTCCTATTACGTTGAAACTTTAACGCAAGAATTGGTAGATAAGGCTTGGAAGCACATTCAAGAAGTTGAATCGCTGGGAGGAATGGCCAAAGCCATTGAAACCGGAATTCCTAAGATGCGCATCGAAGAAGCTGCAGCAAGGAAACAAGCCCGAATCGATGCGGGGAAAGACATCATTGTTGGGGTGAATTTATTCCAAAGTGAAGAGAAAACCCAAATTGATATTTTGGAGGTTGACAACGTTAAAGTGCGGCAACAACAAATTGAGCGTTTGAATTCCATGAAAGCGAATCGGAATGCTGAAGCGGTGAAGGCATCTTTGGAAGCACTCACCCTCGCAGCACAAACCGGCCGTGGAAATTTGTTGGCTTTGGCCGTTTCCGCAGCTCGCAATCGGGCGTCTTTGGGAGAAATTTCGGATGCCTTGGAAACCGTTTACGGAAGGTATCAAGCCGTTATTCGCAGCATTGCAGGGGTTTATCAAAATGAAATTGCCATGAATTCTTCATTTCAACAGGCCCGAACCATGGCCGATGCTTTTGAGCAACAAAACGGTCGCCGCCCCCGCATTTTGGTGGCGAAAATGGGACAAGATGGCCACGATCGCGGGGCCAAAGTGATTGCCACTAGCTTTGCCGATATCGGTTTCGATGTGGATATGGGACCGTTGTTCCAAACGCCCGAAGAAGTTGCTCGACAAGCCATGGAGAACGACGTTCATTTGGTGGGCGTTTCATCGTTGGCGGCAGGACATAAAACATTGGTTCCTCAATTGATTGCTGCCTTGAAAGAGGTGGGTCGAGAAGATATTTTGGTTATCGCAGGAGGCGTAATTCCGCAGCAAGATTATTCGTTCCTGTTCGATCATGGCTGCGCTGCGGTTTTTGGTCCTGGAACCGTCATCGCCGAGGCAGCCATGGATATTTTATCGCTGATGGGAATCAATCGACCTGAAGCTCCATCCAGCGCTCCATCAGCGTAAGCTGTTCCAATTCCACTTCCCCAATTCGGGTGCTCCAGCTCGTTATCTTTTCGAAGTCGGTTTCACCCGATGAAATTTTTTCGGTTAAATCTTTTAGTTCTTTTTCAAGATCAGCCATTTTCTGATTGATTTCTTCCAGCTCCCTTTGCTCTTTGTAGCTTAATTTTCGTTTCGTTGGAGCTGGAGTTTCTTTAGGGAGTTCAACCTCTGCAACGGCAGGAGCCTGTGATTTCTTCTGCTTTTCTTCTTCCTCGCTCTCTTGTTTCAATTCGGCATATTCCCGGTATTGAGAGTAGTTTCCAGGGAAATCTTGAATCACCCCGTTGCCTTCAAAAACAAAAAGGTGTTCCACCAATCGATCCAAAAAGTATCGGTCGTGGGAAACAATCATCACACACCCGGCGAACGCCTCCAAAAAATCTTCCAATACACCCAACGTCATGATATCCAGGTCGTTGGTAGGTTCATCGAAAATGAGGAAATTCGGATTCTGCATTAAAACCTGCACCAAGTTGAGTCGTTTTCTCTCACCGCCCGATAGTTTACGAACGAAAACCTGTTGGCGCGGGGGCGGGAAAAAGAATTGGGTCAATAGTTGCGAGGCCGACAAGGTTTTTCCATTCGCCAGCTCGATTACGTCGGCAACGTCTCTGATCACATCGATCACTTTTTGATCGGGATTGAACTCCAATCCATCTTGCGAGAAGTATCCGATTTTTAAAGTTTCGCCATGGATCACCCGCCCTTGGTCGGGTTTGATTTTTTCCAAGGCCAAATTCAAAAGGGTGGTTTTGCCCATTCCATTTTTCCCAACAATCCCAACTCTATCCTTCTTTTTGAAAACATAGGTAAAATCTTCAATCAGATTTTTAGAGGCGATGGATTTGAAGATGTTTCGGAATTCCATGATTTTCCCTCCCAAGTGGTTCGACTTGAAAGCGAGATCAATTTCTTGTTGTTTTTTATTGACGATTCGGGATTTTAATTCAGAGAATGCATCGATGCGGCTTTTCGATTTGGTGGTTCTGGCCTTGGGTTGTCGCCGCATCCACTCCAATTCTTTTCGGAAGGTGTTCTTAAGTTTTTCTTGTTCAGCGGCTGAAATGGCCTCTAATTCTTGTTTCTTTTCCAAATAATAGGCGTAATTGCCTTTGTAGGATTTGATTTGACTTCCGTCCAATTCCAACAGCTCGTTGCATACCCGATCGAGGAAATAACGATCGTGGGTAATCATGAAAACGGCCATGCGAGAGGCGGAAAGAACGTGTTCCAAATACTCGATGGATTCCAGATCCAAGTGGTTGGTTGGCTCATCGAGCAAGAGAAGGTCGGGCTGTTCCAGCAATACCTTGGCCAAAGCCACCCGCTTTTTTTGTCCGCCCGAAAGGGTTCCCATCTTTTGATGAAGTTCGGTAATTCCGAATTTTGAAACCACCTGCTTCATCAAAGCTTCAGCTTCCCATCCTTGGGTGCGGTCGAGCTCATCCAACAAATCCGTCATTTCTTGGGGAGAGATGTTCCCGGCTATCTTTTGTTGGTATTTCAGTAGTGCTTGAAGGCCGGGATGATCGGAATAATACAATTCTTGCTCAACGGTTCGATTCGGATCGAATTCGGGTTCTTGTTCGAGGTATAAAATTTTAGCATCTCTTCGAAAAGAAATCTCGCCAGAATCGGGGGAATCGTTCCCCATGAGCAACCGCATCATGGTCGATTTTCCGCTGCCATTCAAACCGATGAGCGCCATTTTTTGGCCTTCACCGATTCCGAATGTAGCATTTTCGAATAAAACTCGATCTCCGTAGGTTTTAGAAACTTGATGAACTGATAGGACGTTTTGCATGAAAGAAAAAGAAAGGCGGGCATGGCCCGCCTTGAATTAAATGGAAAATTGGATTAAGCCTCGGCGTATTCCGAAGTTGGAATGCAAGCGCAAACCAAGTTTCGATCACCGTAGGTATTGTTCACACGCCCAACCGATGGCCAGAATTTGTTGGTTCTGCTCCATTCATTCGGGAAGGCCGCTTGAGAACGGGTGTAAGGATAATTGAATTCATCGGAAGTAACCACGGCTGCGGTGTGCGGCGCATTTTTCAAAAGGTTATTTTCTTTGTCGGCTCCTCCGTTTTCGATCACGCGAATTTCTTCACGAATTCCAATCATTGCATCGCAAAAACGATCCAACTCGGCTTTCGCTTCCGACTCGGTGGGCTCGATCATCACGGTTCCGGCAACGGGGAAAGAAACCGTTGGAGCGTGATAACCGTAGTCCATCAATCGCTTGGCGATGTCTTCTACTTCCACCATGCCATTGCGCTTGAAGTCGCGGCAATCCAAAATCATTTCGTGAGCGCAACGTCCTTTGCTTCCAACGTACAAAACAGGATAATGATTTTCTAAACGCGCCTTGATGTAATTGGCATTTAAAATAGCGATTTTGGTCGCATTCACCAATCCATCAGGACCCATCATGCGGATGTAGGTATAGGAAATCAACAAAATACTGGCTGATCCCCATGGTGCCGCTGAAATGGCCGACATGGCTTTTTCGCGTCCCATTGGGATGATGGGGCTTCCGGGAAGGAAAGGTGCAAGGTGCGAACGAACCCCAATCGGGCCCATTCCAGGGCCGCCGCCACCGTGAGGAATGCAAAACGTTTTGTGCAAGTTCAAGTGGCAAACGTCGGCTCCGATGATGCCTGGACTTGTCAAACCAACTTGAGCATTCATGTTGGCACCATCCATGTAAACTTGTCCGCCACAATCGTGAATGAATTGGCAAATGTCGATGATGGTTTCTTCAAAAACTCCGTGGGTAGATGGGTAGGTGACCATCAATACCGCCAAATTATCTTTATGTAGAAGCGCTTTTTCTTTCAAATCGGCCACATCAATGTTTCCGTTTTCGTCGGTTTTGGTCACTACTACTTTCATTCCCGCCATTACGGCAGAAGCTGGATTGGTTCCGTGAGCGGAAGCGGGAATCAGAGCAATATTTCGGTGATGTTCGCCTCGGTCTTTGAAATATTCCCGAATGACCATCAAACCTGCGTATTCCCCTTGTGCACCGGCATTGGGTTGCAACGAAACCGCATCGAAGCCGGTTACTTGCTCCAAGTAACCTTCCAACTCCTTGAAAATCTGAGCGTATCCTTTTGCTTGTTCTTGAGGAGCATACGGATGTAACGCATTGAATTCGGGCCAAGTTACTGGAATCATTTCGGTAGTAGCGTTCAATTTCATGGTGCAAGACCCCAAGGAAATCATGCTATGGCAAAGCGATAAGTCTTTGCTTTCCAAACGCTTGATGTAACGCAACATCTCGTGTTCAATGTGGAAGCTTTGGAAAACATCGTGGGTCATGAAGTCGGTGGAACGGTTAAAGTTTCCGAAATCAACAGAAACTTTATCGCCGAATTCAGCCACATTGGGAGCGGATGTTCCTTTGGTTGCTGCAAAAACATTGGCAACTTCTTGGATATCTCCAACTTGCGTTGTTTCGTCGCAGCTTAAGGTAATGCAACCGTCGTAATGGTAGAAGAAATTCATCTTCGCAGCTTCTGCTTTGGAACGGATGCTTGATTTTTCTTCAGCAGAAACTTCAACGGTTAAGGTGTCGAAAAACGATCCATCTTTTAAACGGTAGCCCATGCCTTTCAGTGCAGCAGCTAGCGCCGCCGTGTGAGCGTGAGTAACTTTCGCAATTTGAGTTAGTCCTTTAGGACCGTGGTAAACGCCGTACATGGAAGCCATGATCGAAAGCAATACCTGAGCCGTACAAATGTTGGATGTGGCTTTTTCGCGTTTGATGTGTTGCTCACGGGTTTGAAGCGCCATGCGAAGCGCGCGATTTCCTTGAGCATCGATGGAAACACCAATGATTCGTCCCGGCATGGAACGTTTCATATCGTCTTTTGCAGCGAAGAATGCGGCGTGAGGCCCTCCGTATCCCATGGGAACTCCGAAACGTTGGCTGGATCCGAAAACGACGTCGGCACCCCAAGTTCCAGGAGCTTCCAAAACGGTTAATGCCAAAAGATCGGTTGCAACGCAAACGAATACGCCGCAGGCGTGACAATTTTCAGCGAACGCGCGGTAATCGTTGATTTGGCCGAATTTGTTCGGATACTGCAATACGGCACCAAAAAATTCCTCGGTTGGTGTAAACTCCGATGGGTTACCTACCACCAATTCAACCCCAATGGGTTCGGAACGGGTTTTTAACAGGTCGAGGGTTTGGGGATAAACGTCGTGGGAAACGAAAAATTTATTTCCATTGTTTTTCCCTTTCAAACTATTCACCATGAACATTGCTTCAGCGGCAGCCGTTGCTTCATCCAACAAAGAAGCATTGGAAATTTCCATTTGGGTGAGGTCAATCACCATGGTTTGGAAATTCAAAAGAGCTTCCAAACGTCCTTGGGCGATTTCAGCTTGGTAGGGAGTGTATTGGGTGTACCAGCCTGGATTTTCCATGATGTTTCTCAAAATCACAGTTGGAACGTGGGTGTTGTAGTACCCTTGACCGATGAACGATTTGAAAATCTGGTTTTTCCCGCCGATTTTCTTCAATTCAGCCAAGATTTCGTATTCAGTCATCGCAGCAGGAATGTCCATCAAGCCTTTTCGGCGAATGTGGGCCGGTACTGTTTCATCGATCAATTGATCCAAAGAACTCACTCCGATGGTGGCCAACATTTCAGAAACATCTTGTGATGTAGGGCCGTTGTGACGACGTTCAAAACCGTCGTTTCGATTGGTTAAATAATTCATGCGATTGAACAAATTTTATGGGTGCAAAATTAAGAAAATGAAGCGGAAAGCCAAGAGACTTTCATCCACAAAAAAGGAACAAGAAAAGAAGGGAAAAGTTGGCTTAGATTAAAAAAGCTTCAACTTGATGGTTTTCGATAACAACTTCCACATGTTCTTGCAAAGTTGTAGCCAATGAAACCCCAATAAAGTCGGGAGAAATGGGGAATCTTTTGTGGGAACGATCCACCAAAACCGCTGTTTTGAGGGATGTGAGTTCAGATTCCATCCACAAACGAAGCGCATAAAATAAGGTGCTTCCCGAATTGGCAACATCATCAATCAATACAATCGGCATTTGATTGTGAAATTCAAGCGACTTTGAAACTTCGATGGGATGGGAAAATGGATTTTTTTTGTCAAGGGTGATTTTGATAAAAGATACCCTTAAGTCCGAAATCTCAATGATTTCGCGTCCGAGAATGTAGGATAACTCAGCCCCATTTCCCACAATTCCTGCCAAACAAATTTGAACTTCACCGTAGTGTTGTTCTACGATTTCGTACGCCATTCGTTGAATGGTTCGATTTGCGGCTTCAGGAGTAAGGACCGTGGATTTCATGCTAAATTTTGATGGTAATGGTAAAACGTTTCTTCTGAAAAAACGAGGTTTTTCAGAAGCGGACAAACCTTGTAGCGTTCGTCCTTGGTATCGTCGTAAATGGCGTGAAGTAAGTCAACAACGTGTTGAAGCCCAATGCGGTCTGCCCATTCCAAGGGGCCAAACGGATAATTGGTTCCCAGCTTCATGCCCAGGTCCACGTCGGGAACGGAAGCCGTTCCTTCCTGAACGGTGAATGCCCCTTCGTTGATGATCATGGCCAACACCCTTGGGGTAACCATGCCCACCCGATCGCCAACTTGCAGGGTAGGAACTCCCAATTCGTTTTCCAATTTCGCTAATACGCGAATATTCCCAGGACGAAGTTGAGAAACTTCCCACTTGGGACGGTTGATCATGGTGGGTAAAAAATTACAACCGGTAATGTTGTACTGGTTCACCGCCGATTTAAACCTAGCGAATTGTTCGGAAAGTGATATTTTCGCAGCAGATACCATCACGGGAACATTTTCCAACCGAGCGTAATAGTTTAAATTCGCAGGATTGTCGTCGAAGTTCAAATCGAAAATGTAATCGAATCCGTTCAGCTGCTTGCTGGAAAGGAAGCCATCCGAAAAATCGGGTTTGTAGGTGTATTGATGTTCAGCCCCCAAGCGGGATTGGAGTTCTTCAAAACGTTTTTGTTCGCCAATGGCTAAAATATTCATGCTGCAAAAATACGATGGATTATTTACCGATAAATTGTTTCATTTCGCTTTCAATATCTTTTCGAAGATCCATCAATTTGATGGCGTATTGATGCATTTGAATTTCAGCTTCTGAATGCGGCTCAAAGGGTTTTACGGGCGATGGGGTTCCGTTTTCCATGCTCACGAAAACCATCACACAATGGGTGGTTTGGTGAAATTTCTTATCGGTCATCTTTCTCGAGAAAACATCAACGGCAATGTGGATCGATGTTTTTCCAGTGTAAATGACTGTGGCTTCCAAACGCACCAAATCGCCAATGGCAATGGGCGAAATGAAACGAATGCCACCGACATAAACGGTGACGCAATATTTTCCGGCATATTCCGAAGCGCAGGCAAATCCCACTTGGTCGATCCATTTCATGACCATTCCACCGTGTACATTGCCGCCGTAATTCACATCCGTGGGTTCCGAAATAAACTGAAAAATTGTTTTGTGAGCGTGTGCCATGGTTCAAAGGTAGAAAAATTTAGGCATAAAAAAGCCCCGAAAATCGGGGCTGAAGGTTATGCGCAATGTTGTTGGTAGGCGTCTTTCAAATTGTCGGCAATCATTTCTGCTGGACGGCCTTCGATGTGATGGCGTTCCAACAAGTGAACCAATTGGCCGTCTTTGAAAAGAGCGATGCTGGGCGAACTTGGAGGAAATGGAGCCATGTGTTGGCGTGCTTCGTTTACGGCATCAACTTCCATTCCCGCAAACACAGTTAACAATTGATCGGGTTTTACTTCGTTTTGAATGGAAGCAACAGCACCCGGACGAGCGTTACGAGCGGCACAACCGCAAACAGAGTTTACAACCACCAAGGCCGTACCTTTTTGATTGAGTGCATTTTTTACCTCTTCAGCCGATTTGAGTTCTTGGAAACCGTTGGAGGTAAGTTCTTGGCGCATGGGCGCCACCATAAATTCAGGGTAATTCATACGTTATTGTTTTTCTTCTAAACCAGGTAAATCAGTTTTTGATTCCAAATTTTGATCTTTTTTTTCGTTTTCATCTTCGTGGTGATCAAAAGCACTGGGCAACAAATGAATATCCATTTTGTCGGCCAATTTGATCAAGATGGGCAGAATGATGGAAGCCCCAGGAATGATGAAAAAAGGAATGCCTATTCCCAACATTTTTAGTACATCGTACATCTGTCGGCGAAACGCTTCTCCTTCTTCTTCTGAAAGATGCCCCGTTTGCGCATATTTCTGAAGCAATCGGGCGGCTTCTTTGGTTTCTGCTGCTTCAACCGACATGTTTTTCAGGAAATGGTCAAACGCTTCAACCAATTTGATGCGCTTTGATTTTAAGTACCCCGCGAAGGCTTTTCCTTGCTCGGTGCTTTCAAAGACATTGATTTCTTTCAGAAGTGATTTTCCTTTTTCGGTTTCCACTTCACAAAAGTAAGAGAGAAATCAAACTCTTGGGATGGATGAAAACCAAATATGATGATATTGCGGTGAAGAGAAGCAAATTGTTTTTTTAATAGCGAATCGGGGGATTTGATGGTCTAGGTGGTCTTTGAGGCCGTGGGGAGCGTGGAAGATGATTGGAACCGGGTCCGTGCCTCAGGTCGTCTTGATGGCTCGCGGTTGGTTCCGCCAAACCAATGATGGTAATCCCAATTCCGGCATACCATTTATTGAAAGCATCGAGGGTAGAAAATTCGGTTTTTCCTTCTGCGCTCCGGTACCTCAATTTGGCCGAAAGCTGTAAGTCGAAGTCGGCGTTCGGAAGCAATGAATACCCCACTTCTACGCCGGGAGTGATGCAAAACAAGGTATTGGATGCAATGGTTTTGTATTGAGAGTTACTTGAACCATCGGGATTTTGGGTAATGATCTTCTGGGAACGATCAACCAAGGTAGGACCTCCGAAAAACAATCCAAACGTGGCCGAAGCTCGCCAGCGGTTAGCTTCCCAAAAATCCCATTGGTTGTTCCAACCCAGGCCCACGTAATTTACCCGTGGCAACCCGATGGGGAATCCAAACGTGTCGGCCACGGAACGACCAAAATACTCGAACGAAAACCCGGTTGCGAATCTTTCAGACAAATAAAAGTCGATGTCGAAGTTCGCACCGTTCATCCCATGTCCGGCCAAGGATCCCCTCAAATAATGAATATCAACTCCAACGGGAATTCCTCCACCGCGTTCTATGCTGTGTTGGGACCAAGCATGGTTTAAAATGGTACTGAGTAAAAAGGTGAAGATGAGTTTTTTCATAAGCTTGTAAATAAATAAGTGGGAGATTTGCGAAGGTCGCGGTCCCAACCGATCAAGGTAATTCCAATGTTCCATTGGGGGCCGTTAAAGGAGGCTTGAGGGATTTCCTGATGTTGGCCCCACGTTTTGCGGTAACGCCATTGTCCGGTCACAAAAACATCGGGTTGATGCTGGTTGGAATAAATGCGGAACGATGCCGAAAAGCCCGACTGCAAGCTGCTTAGCACTCGTCGCGAAATGACCTGTGGAGCGTCGGAATAGATTTTTCCGGTCCAGGGGTTGGTGGTAAAAACCTCGTTTTGGATCCCAGTTACCAATACTCCTGGAGCGAATAATCCGCTGAGCCGAAAACGAGGAAGTTGTATGAAATCTAACCAAGCATGTGCTGCTGTTTCTAAAAAGTAAACCGACGGATGGGTTAATGTGGAGGTTTTAAATTGGGGAGCCGAGGTCTTCGAGGTGGTTAATCCCATTCCAACGGCCAGCCATTTTTTTGGATAGTATCGCCCATCCAATTGAATGCCGCGGGTGGGATGTTGAATAAACCGAGTTTGGAAAAGGTGAAAGTCGAAGGCTACTTCCTTCGGTTTGCCCTTGGGTTGTAGGGAGAAGGTTTGGGAAAACCCCGTTAAGCATAAGCCACAGCAGAAAACGAAAAGGAGGTGTTTCATGTTGGTTGTTGGTTAAACGGTTAAGGGATTCCTTCGGTTGTCAAAATTGATGCCAAAATTGTTATTTCCAAGCACATTTTTCCATTCGAAAAACCTCCAAGGTGGGAAAGTTGAATTCTTGGGTAACTCTTCCTTCCAAAAGATAACAGCCTTGGCCGCGAAAGGGGAATTTTGCAGCAACCGGGGGGAAGTGCACCGTGTCAATCCAATCGCCGTTTTGATCGAGGAATGTTCCAAAAAACATGCGTTGGCCTTTCACGGTTCGCGTGGGTTTGATGGTAACCAATTGGCCAACGATGCGAAACGACCGCCCCACGTTTTTTAGTAAATCGGCGGCTTTTCCTACTGGAGCGGTTTGCAACAGGGGGAAAGGTGCCTCCAAGGTAAATCCCAACAGTTCCAATTCGTCCCAAGCATCGGAATGCGGCGAGCATTCCCACGGAGGCAGCCCGTCGGTATTGGGTTCTTCCGGATGAAACAATCCCGCGGAAGCGGTAGCCACCGACGGTTTTTTACTGGTTTTTCGCGCCGATGAATGCACCTGCCACAGCAGCGTTTGTTTCGGAAGTTCGGAGAATCGGAAAGCGCCAACCCGCACCAATAAGCTCGTTTGCTCAACGGAAAGGTCGGTGCGGGAAAGGAAGTCGGCAAGCCCCACAAAGGCGCCCTGCTTCCTCGCCTCCATGATTCGAATAAGGCTTTTTTCCTCTAATCCCTGAATGAGTCCGAACCCCAACCAAATCGTTGTTCCTTGCAAACGTGTTAACGACCAACTCTCGTTTACGCAGGGCGCTTCCACTTTGGCGCCGTACCGTTTAGCTTCGTGCAAGTAGAATTCCGCATGGTAAAATCCGCCGAAATTGTTGATGACTGCCGTGAGGAACTCCAGCGGGAAGTGCGCTTTGAGGTACATGCTTTGGTAACTTTCTACGGCAAATGAAGCCGAATGCCCCTTGGCGAACGAATATCCGGCAAAGCTTTCAATTTGATGCCATACTTCTTGCGCCAAGTCGGGCGGACGATTTTTGTTGGTGCAGTGCCTGAAAAAAGAATCCTTCACCCGTTGAAACTCTTCCTTTGAGCGAAATTTCCCGCTCATCCCTCTGCGCAATACATCGCATTCATCCAATCCCAACCCTGCAAAAAGGTGGGCTACCTTCATGACATCTTCTTGGTAAACCATGATTCCGTACGTTTCGGGCATCAGCTCCTGCATCACGGGATGAGCATCCGCTCTTCGTTCGGGCAAGCGGTGCCGTTCGATGTACGCTTGCATCATTCCCGAACGCGACACTCCCGGGCGAATCACCGAACTGGCCGCAACCAAAGTGAGGTAATCCGTGCAATGCAATTTGGAAAGCAACATCCGCATCGCCGGCGATTCTACATAAAAACATCCCATGGTTGCTCCCTTCGATAAAAGTTCGGCCACTTGAGGGTCGTTTTTAAAGGCTTCAATCTGATGAATATTTACCGATACGCCACGATTTTCTTGGATCAACTCCACCGCATCTTTGATATGGCCCAATCCTCGTTGACTCAGGATATCGTATTTAAATAGCCCCACATCTTCGGCTTCCAACATGCTGAATTGGGT
>CANHCV010000054.1 GCA_947459245.1 Bacteroidota bacterium | reverse complement strand
GCACTGGCATCAATCAAACCTTCTGCAAATGGGAACATTTTTCGTTGAGAACGATAAATCATCTCAATCATGGATTCGGTTTTACGAACGGTTTCAAATTGAGGCAATTCAGCATCGGGATAAAGTTTCATAACTTCAATATGGATGTACGAATCTACCTCATCAAGCAATTCAAAAACCGTATTCACTCTTTGGAAAAAAGGCAAATACATTTTGGAGAACCGACCAGCCAGATATTGTCCAAAAACCTTTTCAAGGTCAGGAATACTCGCACCCGTTGCTTGGGAAAGATGTCCAAGAATGGATACCAAATCGGAAAAGGGATATGTTCCAACCGAAGTAAAAACACCTTTGGAAACCAATTCTTTAGGCTGAATAATTCGATCAACCATTTCAATTCCGAATTGATCTTCAACCATTTCCATTAACTCTGTAAATACTATTCCCTTCATGATAATTCTCCATTTTGATACATCCGATAGATGGTTGATTTTCCAATATCCAATTTTTCTGCCACCACCGGAATGTTTTGTTCGTATTTCTGTAAAAATCGTTGAATGATTCGAATGTTGTATTCTTTGAGGGTAAGTTCTTGATTGAATAAATTCTCACGGTCGTTTTCCAAGGTTAAAATGCAATCAGATTCTTGAATAACACCTGTATTTGACATCACAGCGGCCATTTCAATGACATTCTTTAATTCTCGAATATTTCCTGGCCAAGAATAATTGATCAATTTTTTACTTGCTTCCGGTGAGATTTTGTATTTCGGAACTTCATTTGCGTTGGCATATTCATCCAAGAAAAACCGAGCCAAGGGCATGATGTCTTCCGAACGATCTTTCAATGCTGGCAAATGAATGGGTAAACCCATCAGGGTGTAGTATAAATCTTCTAAAAAGTTTCCTTTTTTCACTTCCTCAAAAAGATTTTTCTTCGTTGAAACGATCAATCGAACTGAAAATGGAACAACCGAATTCCCTCCTACACGTGTAATGACTTTTTCTCTCAAAATTCGAAACAACTTGCTCTGAGCCGACGAATCGAATGAACAAACTTCATCAATGAACAACGTTCCGCCATTGGCTTCTTCGAACTTCCCTTTTTTTCGAGCTTGGATCATGGAATGTGAACCTTTTTCGGCACCAAACATTTCCAAATCCAAATCTCCACCTTTTAATCCACCTCCCTGAAGTACAACAAACGGCTTTTCTTGTCGGTCGGAATGGTAATGAATGGCTTTTGCAACGAGCTCTTTTCCTGTTCCCGTTTCACCAATAACCAGGACATTGATGGCCGATTTCGCTGCTTTTTCCATCATCAGATGGGCGTTTAAAATCGCAGGTGAGTTCCCTTTTAGGATCTGATCAAAGCGAAATTTCAAGGTTAATTCACCTCTCAAATTGGCCAACTCCCTTCGCAACGAAACCGTTTCAAAATGCTTGGAAACAATATTGAAAAAACGGTTAGGGGCATCTTCATTTTTTTCTAAATAGTCATCTGCACCCTCTTTTAGCAATGAAATTGCTGTTGAAATTTCTTCCTGAGCAGAAACAATCACCACCAAAGAATCAGGAGAATTCGCTTTGATCTCTGATAGAAAATCATCCCCACTTCCATCGGGAAGGGAATGGTCCAAAGAAATCAAATCTGGCTCTAAATGCAAATTCAAAAGGCACTCCCTTCCCGAACTGAATCGGCTGATGGCCCATTCCGGATTTTTGGAAACAACGTTGGCAAGAATTTCTCCGTAAAACGGATCATCTTCTACAATGAATACTCGAAAAGGATTTTGTAGCATATTTTTGAATAAGCTTTCAAAAATAATTCCCAATTTTGGAATTTCCATGTTTCATTTTGGAAATTTGACACCTTCAATTAAATAAGTTGCATGAAATCACTTCTACACCCCATTTCTCTGGAAAATATTCACCAATTAGGATTGATGGCCAAAGAAATTTGGTACGAATATTACCTAAGCATCATCACTCAAGAACAAATTGACTTCATGCTTGAACAGTTTTATCATCGTGAAAAACTAGAAAGCGATTGGAAAAGCGGCATTGATTTTTTGAATATCGAAGAATCTGGAAAATCAATCGGTTATGTTTCAATTTCCGGGAACGACGACGAACAATTCTTCATTCATAAATTTTACCTTAAAAAAGAAAATCGAGGTGGAGGAATTGGTTCGAAAGTTTTTTCAGAAATTCTTGATAAATATCCCAACGCCAAGGAAATTCGACTTCAAGTAAATCGAAAGAATGTTGCATCCATCAATTTTTATTTCAAGAATGGATTCAAAATTGAGAAATGGGCCGATTTTGAAATCGGAAACGGTTATGAGATGAACGATTACATCATGCTTTGGAAACGACCTTAAAAATCGAACATGATTCCGAAAGTGGATATCATTCTTCCCGTATCTGCATTGATGAGCTTGGTTTTGTACTGCCCATTTCCAGCTAAAACAGGTTGATGGTTGGCATCGCGTTCCAAAATGAGATACGGAACTGATGGTAAGGAACTACGATTGGCATTCGCCAAATCGATGAATAAGTTCAAACTTTTTTTGTTGAAATGAAAGGTTTTGTCAACCCGCAAATCAAACTGACCAAATCCAGGCAATCGGGCCTGATTCAATTGATTGGCGTAATCGAATACCCCTCTTTGGTTAACATCCCATACGCTCATTTGCGAGGAGAGGGCGATATCGTAAGGCGTGTAGGGATTTCCTCCAGCATAACCATACCTTAGGCCCACTTGCCAATTTTTAGAGAACACTTTTCCGAATGAAACGGTTGAAAAATATCGATTATCCCATGCGGAAGGCACCCATTTTCCATTTCGATCTGAAAATTCACTCACCACATAGGTAGCATTAAACATCCAATAATAATTCTTTTTCAATTGTTGTTTAGCCTGAAACTCTAGGCCGTAGGCATGTCCGGACGACGTTGAATTTGCCAATTGATTTCCTACCAATACATAATTGGCATTGGCATTTGAAAAGGAAATAGAGTCGAACAACAAGAAGGGAACTTGGCTGTATTTCTTATAAAACCCTTCCAATTTCACCTGATAACCTTGTTGATTTTTATGCTCTAACCCAAGTACAATTTGCCGCGATTTCATGTAATCCAAATTGGGCTGATTCTCCAGTCCTTGGTTACCGTACATCATCACAACATAGGCGGGCAATTGGTAGTAAATTCCAGCATTTCCATGGATCCACCATTGGGGAGAAAACTGAAAAGATGCTGAAATTCGAGGGGAAAGTTGCCGCCAAAATTGACTCATTTTTTCATTGTACGTATTGGCATCCATTCGAATCCCTCCCGACAAGCTGAAGTTCCCCCAAACTCGAGCAAGGTTGGAAAAGAAACCGTATCTCAACATGTTCAATCGATTGGTGTAATCGATGGTTTGGATTCGTGCATCGCGATGGGTAAAATAGGAAAAGTTAGAAGCACGAATTTCATCCACTTCACCGCTTATGCCATAAGCCCACTCCCACTCTTTTTCATACCCTTTTTGTTCGATTCGAAATTTATTTTCGGCTTCAATGGTTTGATAGCGCATCAATAAATTTTCGGGTATTTCCACGTTTTCGCGGTATTTGAACGCTTTGTTCAAAGTCCAATTTCGACTAAAAACCACGGAATACACGCTTTTGGGAAGGTAGTGTTTGTAGTGAATACCGGTGGTATATTGGTAAATGTTTCCTTCGGGAATGTAGCCTACGTTGTAAAGAATTGCTTCAGAGGAATCGTTATTCGTGCGATTGAGTCGGTATTTATCATAACCGCCCAACGCGATCAAGGTAATCTCATTCTTGTCGTTGGGGCGGTAAACCTGTTTGTACTGAACATCGGAATACGTTGGAATTACCGGTAAACCCAAGGCTTCCAAAACGTGTTGCACATAACTTTCTCGAGCTGAAAAGAAAAAGGACGATTTTTTTCCCATGGGACCCTCCAATTGAAATCCCCAGTCGGAATAACCGAGGTTGAAACTTCCTCCTAAACGATCTTTCCGACCTTCTTTCTGAGTCATTTCCAAAACAGAGCTCAACGCATTGGGTCGGTTGGAAGGAAAAGCACCGGTATGCAATTCTGCACTTTTGAGCATTCTTGCATTGACAATGCTATTGGGACCTCCCGATGTTCCTTGCACGGTAAAGTGAGTTAAACTGGGAATTTCAATTCCATCCAAATAAAAACGATTTTCATTGGATGCACCTCCTCGAATAACAATGTTGTAACCAAACGATACCCGGGGAGATACGCCGGGCAAACTGCGAATGGTTTTTGAAATATCGAGCGCAGAGCCCGGCATCCGTTCCAATTCATAAGCCGAAAGCGATTGAATGGATAATGGACTTTCTTTGGTTCTGGAAAAAGCGTCCTCGGTAATTAAAACGGCATTCATTTCGTGGCTTTTTGACACTAAAATGAATTCAAAATAGGCAGGTTTAGCAGAAGTTAATTCGAGTTGATAAACCAATTGAGAAATGTAACCGAGGGCAGAAACTTCTACGTTAAAAATGCCAGGTTTTACTTTTAGCTCAAACCTTCCATTTTCATCGGAAATGCTAGCTGCATTTTGTGCAACCAACCGTACCGTTGCTCCAACCAATGGTTCTTTTCCTTTATCGCTGAAGACGGTTCCTTTAAGGATTGCATTTTGTCCAAGTGAAAATGAGGCAAAAAAGATAACTAGAACGAAACCAAGCAGCGATTTTTTCATGCTGCAAAGTTAATTTCATGAAGGATTGAGCATCTATGGCAATTGTCAGTTGTTGGTCAAAGTAGCTCCTATTCGTCCTTGCACAACCCTTCTACCACGTGGAAAGCATCGTGCACTTTGGTGAGCTCGGCCATCACCTTTTCATTTTTGGTTGGTTTGCTCACCAATTCTTGAACCACTTTGGCTTGTTTCACCAAGTCTTCTAACGCCTTACGAATAGTTGGAGTATCGTAGGAAGCGGGCAACTTCCCGTTTTTCAAGGCTTCGCCTTTCATCACCATTTCGGTTGCCCTTAAATGAATCGGATCGAAATTTCCTTCCTCGGCTGGGTGGAAGGTTTGGGCCATCACCTTGTGGAATTCCTTCAACTCTACCCAAGCATCCTTCTCAATTACTTTTAAAAGTGGGTCATTCATCGCTCTTTGGTAGTATTTATCCACTTCAACCCAATTGATCACATTCCAAATGGCACCCAAATAATCGTTGCGCTTGTTCTGGTATTTCAAATAATACGCATGCTCCCATACATCAATTCCAATAATCGGCAAACCGCGTTCCTTCATCACATCCATGATAGGGTTATCTTGATTTGCAGAAGAACACACCATCAACTTCTTTTCTGGTGTAACAATTAACCAAACCCAACCCGAACCAAAACGAGTCATAGCACTCTGATTCATCAATTTTTTCAAGGAATCCAAGCTTCCAAATTGCTGAACGATGGCTTTCGCAACAGGCATTTCATCGTTTAAAGGTTGGTTCTTCGCCAAAATCCCCCAAAAGAAACTGTGGTTATAATGTCCACCAGCATTGTTTCGAATCGCGTCCCCTACCCTCGAAGCTTGAAGCATCAACTCATCGATGCTCTTTTTCTCGTATTTCGAACCCGCCAATGCTTTATTGAGGTTGTTCACATAAGCCTGATGATGTTTGGTAAAGTGAATTTCCATGGTAGCTGCGTCAATGAACGGTTCTAACGCATTGTAAGCATATGGAAGAGAACCCAATCTGAAAATTTCAGGATTATTTTGAGTGAATGCTACGGTCGAAACCAGGGCAAAAAGGAGGGAAAATAGGTGCTTCATGGGATTTTTTTTCAAACTTAACGGAAAGAATCAAATTTTTGTTCATTTCAAGGTAATTTCGTTGAATCATGTTGGCCCGCCCCACCCCCATTGTTCGAACCATCGACTCGGTTAAACAACCGGAAATGGATTTATTGGCCGAAGAAGCACCGCTCGAAATCCGTCTCATTTTTGGCCCAAAAAACAATCGAAAAGAAAAGTCACTTTCGGTAACCATGCGAACACCAGGCGATGATCATCACCTCACACTTGGTTTTTTATTCACCGAAGGAATGGTCGATTCCCCATCCGAAATTTTGGAAATACGGCATTGCGAACAAACGCCTGTGGAAGCGAATGGCAACGTCATCAAAGTTAGCATGCACCCCGATTGGAATTGGCCGCAGCACTCCATGGAACGAAATTTCTACACCACCTCCAGCTGCGGTGTTTGTGGAAAATCGTCCATCGAATCCATTCATTCCCGTTGCTCCTTTCCCATCTCTCCCCTAAAATTCGAGGAAGAAATTCTTGGGGAACTTCCCGAAAAATTACGCGCAGCTCAAATCGCATTCAAACATACCGGAGGCATCCATGCTTCGGCCTTGTTCAACAACCTAGGCATCATCCAATCAGTGGCCGAAGATGTTGGAAGACACAATGCCTTGGACAAAATCATTGGAAAAGCCTTCATCAACCATCAACTTCCGCTATCTCAAAACATCCTATTGGTGAGTGGCCGCTTGAGTTTTGAATTGGTACAGAAAGCTGCTACCGCCGGAATTTCCGTTATCGCCGCAATCGGCGCACCGTCGTCCTTGGCGGTAGAACTTGCAAAAAAAATGAACATCAAATGTTACGGTTTCGTAAAAGAAAAACGATGGAACGACTATACCCCAGAATAATTACGCTTCTTTCATTCCTTTCCATCCTTGGAATTTCAAACGCTCAAATAACGGATACCCTAACCGGTTGGACGTTCAAAGTACCCTCCCACGAATCAACGAAAAACCAAGCAAACCAATGGCTCCCTTGCCAAGTCCCCGGAAGCATTTACAGTGCTTTGTATGAAAAAAACCTGATCCCCAATCCACTGTTAGGAGACAACGAGAAAACCGTGCAATGGCTAGAAGAAAAGGATGGTTATTTCAAATGCCTTTTCACCCCAGCGCCAGAGGTTTTTTCCAAAACAAACATCGAAATCATTCTCCAAGGGTTGGATACATACGCTCAAGTTTTTTTGAATGGAAAGGCCATTGCGCAAACCAATAATGCCTTTCGAACCTACCGAATTGATGTAAAACCTTGGTTAAAACCCGGAAAAAATGAACTGCTGATTGCTTTTGAATCGGCGGTGAACCAAGGGAAATTTCTGGCGAAAAATCACCAACCTTATTTACCGGGAGACGAACGTGTATTTGTGCGCAAACCGCAGTATCAATTCGGCTGGGATTGGGGTCCGAGACTGGCTGGATTTGGCATAACCCAGCCGATTGTTTTGGAAGGTTGGGATCAGTTCAGAATTTCCGATCTCCACGTTCAAACCCAAATGAACGAAAACATGGATACCGCATGGGTGCATATCAATGCAGAAGTTGTTTCCAACACCTCTTTGGCCGTTCCCATTGAATTTTTCCTGAAAGACAATTTGGATTTAAATTTAGGAACCACGCGTATTCAACAAAAAATGGATGTTTTTCTTAAGCCAGGAATCAATAACCTTTCTCAAAAACTGGTTCTTCCCCATCCCGAATTATGGTTCCCAAATTCCAATTATGCCAAAACCTATAAGGCTGCTTTTGCGATTCTTCAAGACACTCTAAATCCGGTGATCAAAACCTGTATTTTCGGAGTTCGAACCATTGAATTGGATACCACGAACGGAGGATTTTCTTTCGTGGTAAACAAGACTCCCGTTTTTGTTACCGGAGCCAATTACATCCCAGAGTCGGCCTTTGGACCCGTTGGATTATTCGACTCTTCCAAAGTATTGAACCATCGGTACCAACGCTTTTTCCAATTCAATGAGGCGGGCGTAAACATGATTCGAATTTGGGGTGGAGGTTTGTATGCCGATGAGGAGTTGTTGAATTATTGCGACATGGCGGGAATCATGGTTTGGCAAGATTTTCCTTTTGCTTGTGGCATGTATCCGGGCGATAAGTCATTTTTATTTTCGGTACAGGAAGAAGCTACCGAGCATGTAAAAAGAATGCGAAATCACCCCTCTCTTGCCCTTTGGTGTGGAAACAACGAAAACGATGAGGGGTGGTTCAATTGGGGATGGCAAAAGCAATACGGTTATTCACCAAAAGATTCGGCCAAAGTTTATGCCGAATATCAGTTGTTGTTCAACAGCCTTTTGCCAGGAATTGTACAAAATTATCACTCCAGCGCCCCCTATGTGCACTCATCTCCACGTTACGGTTGGGGGCGAACCAAAAGCATGACCGAAGGCGATAGCCATTACTGGGGTGTTTGGTGGGGTATGGAACCGTTCGAAAAATACACCCAAAAAGTCCCTCGATTTATGTCGGAATTTGGTTTCCAGGCCTTGCCCCACTTCACCACTTGGAAAAAAGCCATTTCCGACTCTTCGCTTTATTGGAAATCTCCTGAATTGAAGGCCCACCAAAAACACCCAACCGGGTATGAAACGATAGAAACCTACCTCTTGCGCGACTACCCCGAACCTGAAAAATTGGAGGATTGGATTTATTTAAGCCAACTCAATCAGGCCAGAGGAATTGGAATGGCACTTTCTGCTCAACGAAAAGCTGCCCCTCAGTGCATGGGCTCCTTGTTCTGGCAATGGAACGACTGCTGGCCTGTAAGCAGTTGGAGCGCAATTGATTACTATGGGAAACCGAAAGCATTGTTTGAACATTTAAAAACGGCCTTTAACGATAATTTTTTGGTTGTTGATACCCAAGAAAACCTGGTTAACATATCCTGGACCCGAAAAACTCCTTTTTCAAAAAACACCCTTGAAGAAGAACCCAGTTTTGAAATTCAACTGATCCATCGTGATGGAAAAGTTCTAAAAAGTTGGTCAATAGTTCCATCTTCAGATTTTTTAGAAGGATTGGATGAAAACGAATTCGTCCTTCCCATTCTTGAATTTTCCTTAGACACCATCGAGGGATTTAATAAGGCAGAATGCATTTTAAGTTATTCTACACTTTATCCAGGTTGCGAAGACTACATTGCATTTCCAGCAGAATTCACTTTTGTACAGCCAAAGGATTTAAAATTAGCCCCTGAAAAATTGAATTGGAAAGTGCGAAGATGCACGTTCGATGATTGCAAAAACAGGTATTATTTAAATCTATCCACCCCTACTTTTCAGAAGGATGTTTATCTGTTGGATAAATCGGATCGATTAAATTTCTTGAATACCGATCAAATCAACATCTCAAGTTCTTTACCCCAATTTTTTAGTTTTACTGGTGAAAGGATGGTTTATCACGGCACAAAAAAAGAAATTAGAAAGATTAAAAAATCCTTAGAAATCCAAACGCTTAACCAATTTTCGGGGAAAAATCAGTAAATTTGCGCCCGTATGACGAACGAGCAATTTGAGGATGTAAGAACCCGAATCTCCAACTTAAGGGGATTCCTTTCCGTTGAAGAGCGATTGGAGAAAATCAATGAAATTGAACGCCTTTCGGCCGCTCCCGATTTTTGGGACGATGCGAATAAGGCGCAAGAAACGTTGAGATCCATCAAATCCGATAAAATGTGGGTGGGAGAATTCAATGATCTTAAAGGCTCATTTGATGATCTTGAAGTTTTGAAGGAATTCAAAGAGATGGGTGAAACATCGGAAACCGAACTCGATGCGGCCTACACGACCACCTTCAAAATGTTGGAGGATTTGGAATTCAAGAACATGATGAGTGCCGAAGAAGACATTCTCGGTTGCGTTCTCGAAATCAACTCCGGAGCCGGCGGTACCGAATCGCAAGATTGGACCAGCATCATGATGCGCATGTACTTGATGTGGGCTGAAAAACACGGATTTACCGTTCGTGAACTGGAGATGACTCCAGGTGAAGAGGCCGGAGTAAAATCGGTTTCATTGGAAATTACCGGTGAATTTCCTTACGGTTACCTGAAAGGCGAAAACGGCGTTCACCGCCTCGTGCGGATTTCCCCCTTCGACGCCAACCAACGCCGACATACGTCCTTCGCTTCGGTATATGTTTATCCACTGATCGATGACAACATTGTGATTGAAGTGAAAGACGCCGATGTTGATTTGCACACTTCTCGTTCGGGTGGAGCTGGTGGACAAAACGTAAACAAAGTAGAAACCAAGGTGCAATTGACGCACAAGCCAACCGGAATTGTGGTGGTTTGTCAAACCGAGCGTACCCAGTTGGGCAACCGCGAAAAAGCCATGCAAATGCTGAAATCGCGCTTGTACGAATTGGAAGTAAGACGCAGAAACGAAGAGCGCGACAAAGTGGAAGCCGGTAAACTAAAAATTGAGTGGGGTTCGCAAATTCGAAATTACGTCCTTCATCCCTATAAATTGGTGAAAGACCTCCGCACCGAATACGAAACCTCCGATGCCTTTGGTGTTTTGGATGGAGAGCTCGATGAATTCATCAAACAATTTTTGTTGGGTTACAACGGAAACCGTTAATTGGCTCCATTTTTGATGTACAGAAAACATGCTTAAACTCGTTCAAATTTGTTTGATTTCTGTTGGATTATTGCTGGGAAATCCTACATTTGACCCCCTTGTTTCATCCATCCAAACCAATCAAATTTCTGAGTTAAGTTCTCATTTCGACGAGGAAATTTCACTAACCCTCGGCAAACAAAAAGGGTATTACTCCAAAACAAAAGCCGAGCAAGCCATCCAACAATTTCTTAGGGAACATCCCGTTCAGAAAGCCTTTATTCAATCTACTGGGAACAAAGACGACGATCAATTTGCAATAGGAAAGATGATCGATAAATCGGGAAAAACCTTCCGCTTGTATTTGATGGGCAAAGAAAAAAATCACCGATTCGTTTTGCTCGAATTGCGCTTTCAAGAATAAATTCCATGAATCCATTTTCACTTACCGATATCATTCGCAATGCTTTGGCAGAAGACCTGGGCGATGGCGACCACTCTGCACTTTCTTGCATTCCAGAAAATGCTCGCTCCAAAGCAAAGTTATTGGTGAAAGAATCGGGTATCATTGCTGGTTTAGAGGTCGCACAAATGGTAGCCCATGAAGTTGACCCTACGCTAGCCATCAATCTTCTTAAAAAAGATGGGGAATGGGTCAATTCCGGCGACATCGCCTTTTTTATTGAGGGCAATAGTCGATCGCTGCTTTCGGCCGAGCGAATCATCCTGAATCTGATGCAGCGAATGTCGGGTATTGCTACTCAAACCCACCGCATCTCTCAACTGATTTCCCATACCAAGTGCAGGGTTCTAGACACGCGTAAAACCGTTCCTGGATTGCGGGCATTCGACAAATGGGCCGTAAAAATTGGAGGAGGCGTTAATCACCGTTTCGGTTTGTTCGACATGATCATGATCAAAGACAATCATGCTGACTATGCGGGAGGGTTGGCCAATGCCATTCAAAATTGCAAGAATTACCTGCAACAAACCGGTAAAGATTTATTGATTGAAGTGGAAACCCGGAATTTGGAAGAAATTGAAGTTGCGCTTCAATCAGGTGGAATTCACCGAATCATGTTTGACAACTTTGATTTTGAGACCATGAAAAAAGCCGTTCAACGGGTGAACGGCCTTTGTGAAACGGAAGCTTCCGGTGGTATTACGGAAGAAAACGTGGTTCAATACGCTGAAACCGGTGTCGATTTCGTTTCCATGGGCTGTTTAACCCATACCGTTCGCAACCTCGATCTCAGTTTGAAAGCGGTTTAACGCATGGCGTTTTTCAATACTTGCTGGTAAAATTCTTTTTCGCCGGCAATGATCATTGCCACTTTTTTCACTGGCAATACCTTTTTAAATTCTTGAAAAGAACGGCGTTCTAATTCGATTTCCTTTTGGCGCAAATCGAGCATATCAACCATGTTTCGCTCTACTTCTGCATCGGACAAGGTTGCAAAATCTTTTTTTGTTTCGTTCAATTCGGCCCGCAAAAGTTTTTTGATCGATTTCTTTTCGTCTTCAAATTTATTGTAAACGGGCCAAAATCGGGCCGATTCTTCCGGGGTAAGATTTGCTTTTGAGGTCAAAAATGCAACTTTCTGCGCTTCCAAATTTTCCTTTCTCGCTTGCATTTCTCCCTTTTTCATTCCGGGGTTCCCGGGTTTTCCACCGCGAGGTGGCTGGGCCATGGCTTTCCATCCAAAGAAAAACACGGCTAAAAAAAACATCACTTTTTTCATATCAATACATCGTTTTTAATTCTTCAATCAATTCATCTTCCAAAATACTCCCTTCCGTTTCCAATGAAAGGTTGGCAGAAAGAACTTCTAAATTTTCTTCTGAATCTTCGAAATGCTCTTGCAAAAACACCAATTCAGGATTCTCTAAGGACTCGCTTATGGAAACTTCTACCTTGGAAGGGAACATCCACACGAGCAACGCAAATGAAGCTGCTAACGAGAGCAGGCTCCAATAAGAATGAATCCCTTTTCTGCTGTTCTGTAGAACCAAATTCTTTTCCAAATCAATCAAAAATTGGGGATTGGGTTGAAATCGGTTTAAATCTTTGGGGTGTTTCATAGTTGATCAGATGGTTTTCAAGCAGAAGGTTTAAATTCCCGTCATAAATCTTTTAATTTTCTCCATGGCATGGTGATACGATGCCTTTAGCGCGCCTACCGAAATCCCGGTTATTTGAGAAATATCGTCGTATGGCAATTCATCGAAATAACGAAGTGAAAACACCTGTTTCTGACGAGATGGAAGTTCGTCGATGGCCGATTCAAATTTTTCCCACAACTCCTCTGAGGTTAATTCAAATGCCTGATTATCGGTTTTCAACTCTGAACCGTGGTATTCTTGAATTTCCTCTGTTCGAAAACGATTTTTTCTTTTCAGAAAAGTAATGCACTCGTTCGTGGCAATTCGGTACAACCAGGTAGAAATTTTTGACTCTTCTCTAAAAAACTCCAAACCCTTCCAAGCCTTGGTAAAAACAGTTTGAACAACGTCCTCGGTATCGGCTTGGTTTTTAAGCATGGCCGAAACGTGACGATAAATGGGATATTGGTAATGATGAAGGAGCATTTTTATCGCCAATTCGATTCGATGATCTCGATAGGCCAATAAAATTTCTTGATCTTTTTGCTCCAACATAATTCAATAGAGCAAAGAAAAGGAAAAGGTTTAAAGCGTTTAGAAGAATTTTTTCAGCTCCGATAAATGATGAATTTCAAACGAGACATCCTCGGGTTTGGGCTGCTGAAAATGGTTGTAATAAATCGCATTCCACCCAGCTGCCATGGGACCTCGAACATCTGCTTCTAAATTATCTCCAATCATCCAAGCATGTTCTAAATGAGCTCCCGTTTTTTCTAAGGAAAATTGAAAAATGGATGGATGTGGTTTTTGCACCCCAAATACTTCTGAAACAATAACTTCTTGAAAATAACCTCCCAATGGGGTAGATTTCAATTTCGCTTCAGCTGCATCTTTGAAACCATTGGTAATCAAGTGCAATGGATATTTGGGGCTCAGGTAATCTAAGATTTCAAGAGCTCCTGGCATCAATTGGGTTTTGTAGGGCGACCGTTTTAAATATTGAATGGACAGCTCTTCGGCGAGAGCAGCATCGGGTTTCTTCAGTGCTTCCAAGGTTAACGTAAACCGAGAAACCCGCAAAGTTGCCTGATCGATATCATTCATCGACCATCGCTTCCATAGGGTGGCATTGATTTCTTTGTAAATGGGGAAAAATTCATCCAAGGAAATGCCTTTAGGAGCAAGGTATTCATCGGCCAGTTCCACCAAGGTTGCCTTGGAATTTGAATCAAAATCCCACAGGGTGTGGTCCAAATCAAAAAAGATGTGGGTCATCATCCAAAGGGTTTTCGAATAACCACAGACCCACCAATATCGGGAATGGGAAGATAGGAAAGTGGAATACTTTGGGCGTATTCTTCTACAGCGGCCCGAACTCCGGGATATTGATCATTGTGATAATCGTGCACAAAAATGAAGCCACCGGGGCTTAATCGAGGGTAAAAAAATCGAAGGCCTTCAACGATGGGTTCGTACAAATCGGTATCTAAACTCACCAAACAAAACGATTCATTTTCTAGGCCCAAGGCCGTTTGCGGAAAATAACCGGGTCGGAATTGGGCCAGATTGGGATGGGGCAATTTCCCCTTTACCAAATCTACTGAGGTTTGAGAAAAATCCTGCATTCCATCTGAAAATCCACGGTTCTGATCCGTTTTGATATCTTCTTGGTGAAATCCTGAAAAGGTATCAAACAGATAAATGGTTTTATTGGGAAAAACGAAATTCAAGTCTTTGGCAAAATCGCCTTGGAACACTCCTACTTCGGCTACATTTCCAGAAATTTGATGCCGCTGAATTTCCTCGGCGGCCAGATCCAAGGTTGCTCTTCGAACAAAATCCAACCGATTCCAATCCAATTTTTTAGAACGATGGGTATAGGAATGCGCTTCTACCAAATAACGATTTTGGCGATTGAGAAATGAGGAGACTTTTTTGAATAAAAACTTTTTCAATTCCTAAAGTTGGAAAACAAAGTTAGCACGGGAATAACAGTTTTCCCGACTTTTCATGGTTTCAATGAAGTTTTCTTTCCCGAGTAAAACCAAGGGACGATCGGCACTTTTCGACACCCTACTCCACGCCATTTCAGGAGAAAGATTGATCCAAACTACCGTTCCCGCGTTCAGCATCCAGTCCATGTTGTTGTGAAACAAGGGCGTTCCTCCGCCGCAGGCAACCATTCCTGAAGAAATGGAACGCAGGTATTTTTGCTCTAGCCCGCGAAAATGATCTTCACCGAAATTTTTGAAGAGGTTGGGAATGGTTTGTCCCTCATGAATTTCGATCATTTGATCCAAATCAACGTGCTCCAATCCCAAACGGTTGGCCCATTTTCTTGCAAGCGTAGATTTTCCAGAGCCGGATGGGCCTACCAAAAAAACGAATCCGCTGTGCTCAATTTCTTCTACTTTAGATATTCGTCGAGG
>CANHCV010000053.1 GCA_947459245.1 Bacteroidota bacterium | reverse complement strand
TAAGGGCTTTGAATAACGGGTAACTTGGAAAGAGCTCGGTCGAAGTTGGCTCGGAACGATTGGTTGAGGAAGAAATGTCGGTTCGCGTCGTATTCGTCGGCCGCCAGGGAAAAATTGGTTACTTGAGCTCCGTTTTGTACGGTAATATTTTGGGAATTTCCTTGTTGGTTGGAAACTACGCCGGTGACTTTTAGGCGGCCGAATTGGAGTTGGCTTTTTACTCCAAACAAGGTTTGAGATCCTTGAATTAATGTTCCGCGAAGCGGAAGGCCAACGTTTCCAACTTCTACCGATTTAACGATGTCATCTTCCTGACCGTTAAAGTCAAACTTAATTCGGTTTTCGAATTGGAAGATGGATTGGGTATTTTGGTTGGCATTGAATTTTAAACGTTCTCCAATTTGCGCTTGAATGTTCAATTGAAGATTCATGTCGAAATCGAAATTCCCAGTTCTACGTTGGGCAAAGGTAAGGTTGGGATTGTCTTGGCGAAGCCCTTGGTATCCAAATTTTAACTCTGCTGAACCATTTGGACGAATATCAATAAAATTTCCGCCAAAAATTCCACCAAGAACGGGTGGTAATGCAAGTTTTGGAATAACGCTTTGTCGTTCAAACATGGAAATGTTGTTGGATGATTTCTCGTTCCAATTCTTCCGAGTTTCCTGTATTAGCTTGTATTCTTGGTATTCTTCCGGAGTGTAATACATGGGAAATCCCATGGGTTGACCACCCAAATAGCGGGTAACGATGTATTTCCCGGTTTTGGGATCGTACACCACTTTGGTGGTTAAGTTGGAAGGATCTTTGAGCTGGTAGGGACTGGTGTACCCCGGATTTTGTGAGCGTTTATCTTTGATGGGGAAGCGAAGGGTGCTATCGTTTTGGGAATGCGCAAATTGCGAACCCAACAGAAGGATGAATAATCCGATTAAACGATATGTATCAATTACAATTTTCACAGCGGGTTTACCCCATGTTCTTCAAAGATAGTTTAACCAATTCTTCCACCGAAATATTTCCTTGGGCATTTTTCCAAAGTTGATCGATGGCTTTTTCTGCTTTTACTTTGGGAAATCCTAAAGTTACCAAGGCATTTAACGCATCTTCTCGGTGATTATTTTTCTCCATCAACGGAAGAGATGCGAAATCTGCTCCAGAAGTTTTGATGATCTTGTCGCGAAGTTCCAAAATGAGTCGTTGTGCAGTTTTCTCTCCAACCCCTTTCACGCTTTTTACCACACCCACATTTCCGGAAGCAATGGCATTTTTTAATTCCATCGGTGAAATGTAAGAAAGAATGGTTCTTGCGGTATTTGCACCGATGCCATTCACGGAAACAAGGTGATGGAAAAGTTCTTTTTCTTCGGCATCTGCGAATCCAAACAACACGTGAGCATCTTCACGAACTTGAAGATGGGTGAGGAGTTTTACTTCCTGCAAAGCTTGAATGGCCGAATAAGTATGAAGAGAAATAGCGACTTCATAACCAATACCATGCACATCAATGACAGCGGTTGCTGGGTGACAATGAACGAGTTTTCCTTGAAGGTATGCGTACATGGGTTAGTGATTTGAAATTTGAGCGTCGATAACGGCAATGGTGGCCATGTTTACAACTTCACGAATGCTGCAATCGAGTTGAAGCACGTGCACCGGTTTCTTTGTTCCCAGAAGAATGGGGCCCACAGCTTCGGCGGCTCCAAATTCCTGAATCAATTTGTAGGCAATGTTTCCAGCCGCCAAATTGGGGAAGATGAGGGTATTGACATTTTGATTAACCAGATCAGAAAATTCAAAATTTTGCTTCAACAGGGTGGCATTTACAGCAAAGTTGGCTTGCATTTCTCCATCCACCATCAAACCAGGATATTGGTTGTGCAAAATTTCTAAAGCTTCCTGTAGCTTGTTGGGGATTTTACCTGGGTTTGAACCAAAATTGGAGTAGGAAAGAAGAGCTGCAACCGGACGGATGTTGAATTTTTTAACGGCTTCAGCGGTTGCAACGGCAATATCGGCAATTTCTTCTGCGGAAGGATCCACGTTTACCGAAGTATCGCTGAAGAAAAACGGACCTTTTTTGGTGAGCATCATGTACATGCCCGCCACCACTTTCCGTTCGGCTTTTTTGCCAATAACTTGAAGGGCGGGACGAAGGGTTTCTGGGTAGTTTCTACTGATTCCCGAAATAAAGGCATCTCCCATTCCTTCTTCCAACATCATCAATCCGAAATAATTTCGATCCCGCATTAAACGGGCTGCATCTTTTTTGGATATTCCTTTGCGGTGGCGTTTTTTGTAAAATTTATCGGCAAATTGCTCCCGCAAATCGTGTTCTTGGTAAACGTCCAACATTTCACAATCGTCCAAACGAAGGCTGTTTTCTTCGATGAGCTGATTGATAATGCTTCGGGTTCCCAATAGAATTGGAATGCCAATGCCTTCGTCTTTGATGATTTGAGCTGCTTTGAGAACCTTGATATTGTCGGCTTCAGCAAAGATGATTCGTTTGGGATCGGATTTGGCTTTCAGGGTTAGGAACTTCATGAAGTTGTTCTCTAAACCTAGACGGTTTTTCAATTCACCTTCATAAGCATCCCAATCGGTTATTTTGATCTGCGCAACTCCGCTTTCCATGGCTGCTCGAGCTACCGCAGGAGCTACGGTGTGAATCAGGCGAGGATCAAACGGTTTAGGGATGATGTAATGCTTTCCAAATGTTATGTTGGATTGATTGTAAGCGAGGTTTACAATTTCAGGCACGGGTTTTTTGGTGAGTTCGGCGATGGCTTTTACCGCTGCCAATTTCATTTCTTCGTTGATTCCTGTTGCTCGAACATCTAACGCTCCTCGGAAAATGTAGGGGAAACCCAAAACGTTATTCACCTGATTAGGGTGATCGCTTCTTCCGGTTGCAACGATGATGTCTTCACGGGCAGAAATGGCCAAATCGTAGGCAATTTCTGGTGTTGGATTTGCAAGAGCAAAAACAATCGGGTTGGGCGCCATGCTTTTGACCATGTCTACCGAAAGAATGTTTCCTTTAGAGAGTCCTACGAAAACATCGGCGCCTTGAATGGCTTGTTCTAAGGTTTGTACGTTTCGGTTGGTGATGAATTCCTTTTTCTGGGTGTCTAAATCGGTGCGTGAGGCATGAATAACACCTTTAGAATCCAACATGATGATGTTTTCGGGTTTTGCTCCCAAAAGTTTGAAGAGGCGGGTACAAGAAACAGCTGATGCTCCGGCTCCATTGATAACCAACTTGGCCTGATCGATGGATTTTCCTTGCACTTCAAGTGCATTCAGCAATCCTGCTCCCGAAATGATGGCCGTTCCGTGTTGGTCATCGTGCATCACGGGAATATCCAATTCTGCTTTTAAACGCTGTTCAATTTCGAATGCTTCTGGAGCTTTGATGTCTTCAAGGTTAATTCCTCCAAAAGTTGGGGCGATGGCTTTTACGACTTGAATGAATTTTTCGGGATCTTTTTCGTTCACTTCGATATCAAAAACATCGATATCGGCAAAAATTTTGAACAACAATCCTTTGCCTTCCATAACAGGCTTGGAAGCCAATGCACCGATATCTCCAAGGCCTAAAACAGCCGTTCCGTTGGAAATAACGGCTACCAAATTTCCCTTGGCCGTATATTTGTAGGCGTCGGACGGATTATTTTGAATTTCCAAACACGGTTCTGCAACACCCGGAGAGTAAGCAATGGCTAAATCCCGTTGGGTGCGGTGGGGTTTGGTGGGAATCACTTCAATTTTTCCCGGCCGCCCCTGACTGTGGTAATCTAAAATATCTTTTTTATTGGATTTTGCAGACATACAATTGTTTCTAACGGGGCGAAGATACGAAAAATGACCCTCTAAAAGGTGAAATTTTATCAACGATTTCAACAAGATTTCGTCACTTTTTTTTGACAAATTTATTTTTTGTGCCGCAAGATGTCGCGGTTGATTTTATAACTTGCAACATGATTTCTTCCACAAATTTTATTGTCTATAATTGCTCTGCAGGTTCAGGCAAAACGTACAACCTGGTAAAAGAATATTTGGCCATTGCTTTGGGCCCTTCCTTGGACGAACATGGGGTTCAGGTTCCTTTTCATGCATCGTATTATCAGCGGATTTTGGCGATCACCTTTACCGTGAAAGCTACGGGAGAAATGAAAGAAAGGATTCTTCAGGCCTTGGTAGAATTGAAACGTGGAAGCATGGATCGTTTCAAGGAATTGGACGACCGTTTGGTTGACATGTTGAAAATCTCAAAGGATGAATTGAAGAACAGAGCAGGGTTGGTTCATCACCACATTCTACACCATTATTCCGAATTTTCGGTGAGTACCATTGACAAATTCGTGGTTAAATTGGTTCAATCTTTTTCCAAAGATTTGGACATTTCTCCCGATGCAAAAATTGAATTAAATCCGGAAAGAATCATTGAAGAAGGCGTAGAATTGTTGTTGGAAGAAGTTGGTAAAAATGAATTGATTACCAAGTTATTAACCGAGTTTTTGGCCGAGCAATTGGATCAAGAGAAAACCCTACAGATTGAAGATGAAATTCGAAGCATTGCTCAGTTGTTGTTTCAGCAAAGATCCAAGAAAGCCCTTCAACGTTTGTCGAATTACCAAGTGGAGGATTTTCATGATTTTAAGAAGTCACTTCAAAATGAAAAACAACTGGTTTTTGATGAAATCGATCGACAAGCCCTTGATGTAAAAGACCGATTGGAGGCGATCCATGTTGATCCGTATTCCTTCTCGGGAGGAACTCGAGGTTTGGGTAAGATGCTGGATGATATTCTTGTTTCCAAGAAACGAATCAAGGAGTTCAAAACCCCTCTCGATTATCCACTGAACGATAAATATTTCCCAGCCAAAAAGAAGCCCAATCAAGGAGATGAGGCCATTGAAATTGTAACCCCCTTTTTAATACGCTATCCCGATTTAAAAAAACAGGTGATTCTGTTTGAATTGATGTTGAAAAATTCAAATTCCATGGGTTTGATATGGGAATTGGATAAGCACATCAAACAATGGGAAGAAAATCAAAGGGTTATTCCACTTTCCGATTTCGATGATTTTTTGTCCAAAGAAGTAAGCGGGCAATCTTCCCCCTACATCTACGAACGGTTGGGTAATTGGTACCATCATTTATTGATCGATGAATTTCAAGATACAAGTTTTAAACAATGGGAAAATTTACTTCCATTGCTGGCCGAAGGAGTTTCCAAAGGATTCAAATCGGTGATCGTTGGCGATGGAAAGCAGTCCATTTATCGATGGCGTGGTGGGGAGCCAGAATTGTTCCGAAGATTAAGCCGATTGAAAGACGAGACACCCGCTTTTTTGGAAGAAGGATTGGCGGCCTCCTTTAAACTGGAAGAATTAAAAGAGAACCGCAGAAGCGCACCGCAAATCATTCAATTCAACAACGATTTTTTTAAATTCATTACCGATTCTTTGCCTGAATTTCAACGGTTATTGCAGGTTTATCAATCGGTTCAACAAGAAATCGTTAAAACCAATGAAGGGTCGTTGGAATTCTTGTTTTACAATCCCAAAGGTGGGGCAGACGATGAGCCCAAGGAGGAAGATCCCAAGGAGGAAGACGATCAAAAAGACGAAATTCCAACGAGTTTTCATCTTCAGTTGATCCGAAATAAAGTGTTGGAATTAACCAAAACCGATGATCCGAGTCAGGTGCCGAACTACTCGGAAATTGCAATTTTGGTGTGGACGAATAAGTTCGGTTCTCAAATTGCTGCGGATTTAATGGCCCACCAAATTCCAGTAAAATCGGAAGACTCCATGTGGTTGGGTAAACACAAAACCGTTCATGCCATCATCGAAACTTTGAGGGTTATTCAAGATCCCCAACGAGAGCGCTCAAAGTTGGAAGTCATTTCGGTGCTCAACGAAACGAAAAATTGGGAGATTTCCCTGCCTATCCTAGCCGAGTGGTGCAAGAAAAAATATCCAGGAAACGAATGGGTAATAAAAACAGTAGGCAGTGTAGAAAATTGGAAATCCCTTCAAAAGCTGCCGTTGTATCCCATGGTCGAATGGCTCATGAATCATTGGGGCTGGGGAGAAAAACCAGACGCATTTTTGTTTGGGCTTCTTCATTTTATCAAGAACAGAGGGTTATCCCATGCAGGATTATCAGAGTTTTTAGAGATTTGGGATCGAGATGGATACAAAACCAGTATCCAACCCGGGGCCGAAACCAATGCGGTGGTCGTAACCACCGTTTTCAAGTCGAAAGGATTGGAATACCCAACGGTGATCCTTCCAAAAATCGATTTCCCATTAACCGATAAATTGCATCTCAGCGAGGTTTGGGTTGAATTAAAGTCGACCGATTTTCCCAATACCGAGTCCGATAAATTACCAGAATTGTGGAGGATGAAGGCGGTGAGTGATTTGGAAAAAACATCGTATTCAGCTGATTTTCTTTTTGAACAAGAATCAAAAATGCTGGATAAACTGAATGAAATCTACGTGGCTTTAACCCGCCCCAAAAATCAAATGATCATTTTTTTGAAACAGGTTAAACCAGAGAAGAAAGAAGAAAGTAAATCGGTTTTGTTTAACGATATGCTTTGGAAGTTTTTAAGTGAGAACAGTGCTTTTGAAGTTGATGAATCCCAAGAAGACGTCATTCGTTTTTTTCAAGGGAATCAGAAAAAAGTGGAATGGTTAGAGAAAAGCATCGAACAAGAATTGTTGCACATCGATCTGGGAAATTCAGAATCCTGGAAATTGATGAAAGAGAATGATCACAATATGGAATCTGAAGTTGGAACTTGGGTGCATTACGCGCTTTCCTTGATGAAGAAAAAGGAAGATTTTGACTGGGTTTCTGTAAAAATGAAATCGTTGATTGAACCTCATCTATGGTCAGAATTTTCTGAACTGTGGAGTGCGGTTCAACAAAAACTTGCTTCCGATAGCCTGTGGAATTTGGCGTTTAGCCCACAAGCTAACCCTTTTCCCGAAATGGAAATCGTGGATGAAAATGGCCAATTCAAACGCATTGATCGGTTGGTAGAAATCGATGGAAAATGGTACTTGTTCGAGTTTAAAACGGGCGAAGCACGAAATGAACACCAAAAGCAATTGGAGTTTTATCAAAAAACACTTCAACAATGCAACATTAACCTAGAAAATGCCCAAGTCCTTTACGTATGAGTCACGCTTTTTTAAACTTTGTCGCCCAAGAATTTATTCTTCGTGAACGAAATTGGAAAAACACCCAATTGATTTTTCCTACCCAGCGTTCTGCCTATTTGTTTAAACTTGAATTAAAACAGAAACTCCCCGTTCCATCCCTATTGCCATCCATCATTACAGCTGATGAATGGTTGCAACAAAATCAAACAAGAACCACCCAAAAATCTGCACTTCTCCTTTGGGAACTTTACTTGGTGTTCAAAAAAGAAATGGATGAGGATGTTTCGTGGGTCCAATTTTTAAAATGGGGGGCACCGCTGCTGTCCGATTTTTCTGAAATCGATGGAAATTTATTGGATGCAGACCGGTTGTTCCGTCAGTTAGAAGAGGAAAAAAAATTGGATGCCTGGGCAAAACGACTCGGCGAAATTCCTTTGGAAGAAGAAGCTCTTCTTCGACAACAGTCCTATGTAGCGTTTTTTGGAAAGTTAGCGAAGGTTTATCACCAATTCAAAGCACAGGTTCAATCGAAAAACTGGGGAACCAAAGGTGACTTATTGCGCTCGTGGAGCGATGAAGTGATCCATGCCGATCGAGAAGTTTGGATGGTTGGTTTTTCAGCGATTTCAAAAGCAGAAGAAGTCATTTGGAATCAGCTTTCCATTCAGAATAAACTGCAAGCCTTTTTTCATTTCGAGCCATGGATGTTAAAAAATGATCAGGAAGCAGGATTGTTTTTGTGCAAACAACACAAAGGGAAATCGTGGTGGAATGAAAAGAATCATTTTTCAGAAATCAATCCCCAAAAACTGATTGTTAATTCCTCCATTGACCCTATTCACCAAATCAAAATTGCCGTCCAACAAATTCAAACAACCTTGGAGCAGGAGGGATGTAAACCCAATGAAATAGGTGTTATTCTTTGCGACGAATCTTTATTGGTGCCATTTTTAGATAGTTTGCCAGCCAACTCCGTAGAGGTGAATGTTTCTATGGGATTTCCGGTTTCAGAATCACTCATATTCTCGGCCTTGAAGCGACTGGAATGGTACTATTTGAAGATCGAAGGCCGAAATCAAGTGGCTTTCATTTCTGAATTGCAATCGGTGATAACCACAGGAGCATGGAAGCATGTTTTCTCTGAAAAGGCCTTGGATGTTTTAAAAACGTGGCGAATTCGGGGAGCTCAACGCATGCAAAAAGCCCAATGGACGGAATGGAATGAAAAAGTTGGAGAACATTGGGCGGTCAATTGGTTCCAAATGCTACCACTCAATTGGGAAGTGCTTTCGCACCGTATCCTTGAATTTTGTCATTCTTGGAAAAGCAATTTTTCTGAAACCCATCGCGAACATCGTTCTGCACAGTTTTTGGAAAATGCACTTTTAGAAATTCAGTTTTTCTGTTCTGAAACACAGGTAGAATTATCGTGGTCGGAAGGATTGAAATGGTTGATCAGCGAATGGGGAAAGGAGCGAATTCCATTGGAAGGAGATCGCGCCGATGGGATACAAGTCATGGGTTTGTTGGAGTCCAGGAGTTTGGATTTTAAGCACTTATGGGTGTTGTCGGTGAATGAAGGAATGCTGCCATCAGCCCATCAACCGAACTACTTTATTCCATTGCGGGTAAAAATCGCTCACCAAATGCGCAATCGAAACGAGGAAAGTGCTGTAGCTGCCTACCTGTTTTATCGTGCTATTTCAATTCCAAAAACAGTGCATTTGTTCTATGCTACTGCTAGCGATTACGCTCAAGGAGGCGAAAAAAGTAGGTTTATTGAGCAGTTGAACAATGAAAGACTAGGCTATCGGGCCAATACCGAAATTCAAACCATTCAACATCGTTTTCCATCGGAAATGCCCATGGATCAATTGAAAAAAGAATCGTTGGAATTGAAAAAAATAAAGGCCTATTTCGATCAAAGGCTATCTGCCTGGGAATTAGGGAAAAACAACGAAGGCCGATTGGTAGGTATTTCTCCTTCTTTCATATCTTCCTACAAAAATTACCCGTTTGATTTTTATTTGCAGCGATTTTTAGGATTTAGCCAAGAAGAAAATGAAATAACCGACCATTTGGATGCGCGTTTGGTAGGTGTGCTTTTTCATGAAGCAGTTGATTTTTTATACCGTCCCATTTCCAAAGGCGGAATGCTTACCATGGAACACATCAAGTGGATGAAAGAACAGGTTGATTCAGCCTTGAAACACGGACTTGCCGTAAAAGAACTCGAATACCGTCCAACGAGCCATGGAAGAAACCATTTGTTGGTTAATCTTGCTAAAATTTACCTCAACCAATGGCTTAATTTTGAAGAAAAGCGCAATGGAAAACCATCCATACAAATTATTGGGATCGAAGAGGAATTTGGTTTTCCTGCTCAATTCAACATTTGGGGCGAGTTGAAAACCATTCATCTATTGGGGAAATTCGACCGTATTGAAATGGATTCTGGAATTCTTCGAATCATCGATTATAAATCAGGGTCGTTCAAAGACAAAGATTTGAAATTGAATCCCAAGCAATTTGAAGAGATTGATCCAGAAATGCCCATCAGTACAAAGGCCTATCAATTGTTGTTTTATGCCTACGTTTTACTTCAACAAGAGCCTTTCAAAGGCATTCAAAGTTTAGAATTGGCCATTGCGCCGCTTCAAAAAATTGTTGGAAAACCCTTGGCATTTGTGGAAGTGAAAATGGATAAGACCGATATTCGAAAATACGTTAGCCGAGAACAACTGAATTCCTTTTTTCAAAATGTGGTAAAAGTGGAATTGGAGGAGGTCTTTGATTTGGATCAAATGATGGTTATTCCAGCTGAAAAAATTGGCTCTGGCGTTCTACCCGGTTAAAATCCATTTACCTTTGGGAATGAATTTATTGAATCGGTTCGGTCAGTTTTTGGTTTATTCAAATGTATGGATTGCAATATGCAGTGGTTTTTGGACATTGGGATCCTTTCGAATGATCCACGGTGAATCGGCAAAAACGTTGGATCCATTCAGTCAATGGGTATTTGTAGGAGTGAATGTTTTAGGAGTCTTTTTGTTTTATGGATTCTCGAGGTTGATTCACTTTCCAAAGCCCGAAAAGGCGGAATCGGAATTGAACCGTTGGTACATTCAGCACCGGAAATGGATACTCATTTCCTCAACGCTAGTTACGCTCGGTTTGCTCTCATACAATATTGAAATGCTTTGGTCTTGGCGGTTTTGGTTAACATCCTTGCCGGCGATTTTGTATTTGGTAAAGGTGAAAAATTGGTCCATTCGCTCCATCTGGTTTATTAAACCATTGTGGGTAGCTGGGGCTTGGTGGTGGTTTACCGTGGGAATGCTCCAAGACCCCGATTGGATGGGAACAGATGGAATTTGGATTTCAGCTTCGCTGTTCTTGTTCCTATTGGAGTTAAGCATGTTATCCGATTGGGTGGATGCTCGGGAAGATCGATTGCATCAAACGGATACGTGGATCAACCATTTAAGTTTAAATCAAGTTCAATTCGGTGTGGCTATATTGCAAGGGGTGGTTACGTTTTGTTGCGATAGTTGGATTCCCGTAGCCTTGTTAACCGTTAGCAATGTAGCGTACTGGTTAATCCCTAAATACCTAAAACCCGGATGGAAAAATCAATTCATTCAAGAATCCATCTTGGTAACTCCTCTTCTTATGCAAACCATCATCGACCTATGGCAAGAATAAAACAAATCACGTTTATCATCGGAATTTGCGGCATCTGCTTGAGCTCAAGTGCTCAAATTGAGCCCGACTCCATTCTTCTGGAAGATCGAAAACCTGTTGTTGGGACTTTCAACGGAGTGAATCGAAATTTGAATTCAGCTTTGAAGTGGGACAGGTTTACCGGTTCGGTTTATTTTGATGGATACCTGAATTTGAATGCTGCTCGCCCCAAAGACAATACCCAAACAACATCGGCCACGCTGGGGCGGTGCAATGAGTTTGACATTTCATTGATTTCCCTTGGCGGAAAATTTCAAGAAGATCGAGCTTGGGGAGCGGTTTATTTGCAGGCGGGAAACATGACGAATGTGGTTCATGAATTGGATCCTTCGGTTAATCGAGGTTGGAATTCCGGCGCTACCGAGTTGGAGTTTGTTCGTGAAGCCTACGCCGGTTTCTATCTCACAAAAAACAAGAAATGGAGCACCGAGTTGGGAATTTTCAATTCCTACATCGGCGCTGAAAGCTATCTGGTTCAAGAAAATTGGAGCTATCAGCGCTCCATGGTTTCCGATTTAACGCCCTTTTATTTTCAAGGTGCAAAACTGATTTTTTCCCCTCAATCAAACGAATCCCATGAATTGTGGTTAATGAACGGCTGGCAAGCATACCATCGAATTGGTAGAGCCCTGGGGATCGGATTGGTTAATTCGTGGGTATTGAACGACCGTTTGAAATTCTCTGCGAATGCCTATGTTGGAACCGATTCACGAACTCAATCGGGAGCTTCTTCTTCTGTTTTAAGATGGCACCACGATCATGCTTTGCAATACCTTTGGAAAAATCATGGAATTTCAGTGAACAACCACATGGGATTACAGCAGGGAGATTTACTTCAAGGAATATCCAAAGGGCGATTTTGGGGGACTGCCATTTCACATCGGGTTTTCTCCTCCAAGTGGGCTTTTACTCAAAGAGTGGATGCAATAGCAAACCCTGGCCTTTATTTGGCTTGGAATCCAGTTCCACTTTACCCACAGGCCTTTTATTTCTACAACAATAACATAAAGATGATTCAAGGGACTTTAACGTTCGATCGATTCATTTCAAATGCGGTAACATTTCGAACTGAGTTGTTATATAGAAGAGCGGATCGGCCTTATTTCGTTACCAGAGATGGTACCACTTCTCCCAACGGCTGGATCGATGATCCAACCAAAATATTGTGGTATCCCAATTTAAGAAGAGATGAACTTAGGTTGATGTTGGCTGTCAATTTCAGACTTTGATCACGTGTGCTACCATTATCATTTTCAAAAGCCAATTAAAGAAGTAGCTAAAATTCTCAGAATTGACCCCCATTCTATCGAGGGCGGTGATGAAATTCCGGGGGTGGTGAATGGGTTCAGTCATCCGCGAATGCCGGTTTTGGCGAATCAAAATATGGAAAGATTAACTTGGGGATTAATTCCATTTTGGGTAAAAACCGAGGAAATGGCTCAGGATTTATGGAACCAAACCTTGAACGCTCGTTGGGAAACCATCCATGATAAACCTTCCTTTCAAAAGATCAAACAAAATCGGTGCATTGTTCCATGCACTGGTTTTTTCGAGTGGAAGCAAGTAGGCAAGTCGAAAATGAAACACAACATTGAACCTACTCAGAGTGACTTTTTATTCCTCGCTGGGATGTTTGATGAATGGGTGAATCCCAATAGTGGAGAAATTCTAAAAACGTTTTCCATCATTACACAACCATCAAATGAACTGATGTCGGAGATTCACAATACCAAAAAAAGAATGCCGGTTTTGATTGATCAAGAAAAACTGGATGAATGGTTTGGTGCAAATTATCGAGAAGCGGTCGTTCCAACACCGGAATCGGTTCTTATGGCCACTCCAAAACAATCACTGCTTTTTTAGGGCTTTTGCGTAAGTGGCCAATGCTCGGTTTCTGGCAAAAGTATGTTCAACCATGGGTTGGGGATAACTGGAAGTTCCCCATTCGGGGATCCATTTTTTGATATAATCGTAATTGGACTCGAACTTTTTGATTTGTTCTGATGGGTTGAAGATTCGGAAATAAGGCGCCGCATCGCAGCCTGAGGAACTTGCCCATTGCCATCCGCCGTTGTTGGCTGCTAAATCAAAGTCCAATAATTTCTCAGCAAAATATGCTTCCCCCCATTGCCATGGCAACAAAAGGTGTTTGGTTAAAAAGGAAGCGACCACCATGCGAACTCGGTTGTGCATGAATCCGGTTGCATTTAATTCCCTCATTCCCGCATCAACCAAAGGATACCCTGTTTTCCCATTGCACCATTTCTCGAAATCATCTTGATTTGTTCTCCATTCAATTTGATCATAATCCTTTTTAAAGGCAGATTCTTTTACGTGCGGGAAATGCCACAATATCATGTGGTAGAAATCTCGCCAAATCAATTCATTCAACCAGGTGTCAGAATGTAGGAGGGCTATTTTGGCTTGCTCTCTGATGGAGATCGTTCCAAAACGCAAATGCACTCCTAATTTAGAGGTAGCTGGAAGGGATGGGAAATTTCTTTTCTGATCATATTCCGAAAGTAATTTCTCGGAAACGGTAGTTCCTGGGAATAGCATTCCAGTTGGTTTGAATCCGATTTCTTCCAAAGACAGGATTGAAGTTTCGGTTTTTAAGAGGTTGTTGAGGTGTTGTTCGGAAGGGTAGGAGGGGATAGGGTTCCTTTCTAAGGTAGCCTTCCATTTGTTTTTATAAGGGGTGAAAACGGTGTATGGTTTTCCATCATCTTTGGTTACCTCACTTTTTTCGAAAATGACTTGGTCTTTGTAGGTTTTAAAAGAAACGCCTTCGGAAGACAAATAATCAGCCACAGATTGATCCCTGTTTTTTCCATAGGGTTCATAATCGTGGTTGGTGTAGACTTCAGCTATTTCAAATTGTTGAAGGAGTTCTGGCCAAATCTCCTCCGGTTTCCCAACTTTAACCAAAATGCCAGACCCATGCTTATTGAATTCAATCTGCAACTTTTGAATGGAATGATGGATAAATTCTACCCGTGCATCTTCCTTATTGGATAATCGATCGAGAATGTTCGTGTCGAATATGAACAAGGGAAGAACTGGATGATTGGATTGCAATGCACAATAAAAGGAATGGTTATCGGTTGTTCTCAGATCCCGTCGGAACCATTGAATGGCTATTTTCATACTGTAGGAACATCAGAGCGAGATTTTGGTTGATTTTTTTTCATTTTTTTTTCATGCTGCAAAGTTTCAGTAATTGGTGATGATTCAGGGGTTTATGGGAACCTTAGGGTGTTTTTGAAAAAAAAGATTGATTTTTTTTGGGGGAGGGTATTGACAAATGGGAAAATGCTCCTACCTTTGCACTCGCAATCAGGACATGGTTGCAGAGTTCTTCGAAAAGAGATGAAAAATTAAAGTTGCGGTAACGCAGTTATTAATTTGAAACTTAAGAAGGATTTAGTTCTTTGAAATAGTGAAGGATAGAAGTTAAAAGGTAAAAACGAAGTCAATTCTAGGAACCTTTGAGTATAAGCCGGGATTATAAAAAACAAACTATACTATGGAGAGTTTGATCCTGGCTCAGGATGAACGCTAGCGGCAGGCCTAACACATGCAAGTCGAACGGTAGAGGGAGCTTGCTTCCTTGAGAGTGGCGCACGGGTGCGTAACGCGTATGCAACCTGCCTGTAACTATCGGATAGCCCTGCGAAAGTGGGATTAATACGATATGTGACTGAGATGTGGCATCACATTTTAGTTAAAGATTTATCGGTTACAGATGGGCATGCGTGTCATTAGCTAGTTGGTGAGGTAACGGCTCACCAAGGCTACGATGACTAGGGGGTCTGAGAGGATGATCCCCCACACTGGTACTGAGACACGGACCAGACTCCTACGGGAGGCAGCAGTGGGGAATATTGGTCAATGGGCGGAAGCCTGAACCAGCCATGCCGCGTGCAGGATGACGGCCCTATGGGTTGTAAACTGCTTTTATATGGGGAGAAAAAAGTCTATTTATAGATTCTTGACGGTACCATAAGAATAAGGATCGGCTAACTACGTGCCAGCAGCCGCGGTAATACGTAGGATCCGAGCGTTGTCCGGATTTATTGGGTTTAAAGGGTGCGTAGGCGGAAAGATAAGTCAGTGGTGAAAGCCGGTCGCTCAACGATCGAATTGCCATTGATACTGTTTTTCTAGAATACGGTTGAGGTAGGCGGAATGTGTGGTGTAGCGGTGAAATGCATAGATATCACACAGAACTCCGATTGCGAAGGCAGCTTACTAAGCCGTTATTGACGCTGAGGCACGAAAGCGTGGGGATCAAACAGGATTAGATACCCTGGTAGTCCACGCCGTAAACGATGTTAACTCGTTGTTGGCGATAAAGAGTCAGCGACTAAGGGAAACCGATAAGTTAACCACCTGGGGAGTACGACCGCAAGGTTGAAACTCAAAGGAATTGACGGGGGCCCGCACAAGCGGAGGAGCATGTGGTTTAATTCGATGATACGCGAGGAACCTTACCTGGACTTAAATGGGAGATGCCTTAATCAGAAATGGTTGAGCTCTTCGGAGCAGCTTTCAAGGTGCTGCATGGCTGTCGTCAGCTCGTGCCGTGAGG
>CANHCV010000052.1 GCA_947459245.1 Bacteroidota bacterium | reverse complement strand
TGATCACCAGTTTAAGTGTTGCTGCTGCGGCCGTTGCCATTGTTTTTAAAGATTACATCTCGAACGTCATCAACGGCATGGTGTTGGCCTTTTCCAATCGCCTTTTGATTGATGATTACGTGAAAATTGGTCACCACCGTGGACGAATTACCGATATTACCTTGGGTTCTGTTCAATTGCTAACCGATGAGGACGAGGTGGTTTTCCTTCCCAATACCATTTTGTTTACGCATGAAATTGTGAATTACAGCAAGTTGGAGAATCGGAAAACGGTTCTTGAATTTGTTTTGAGGTACGACGAGTTTGAGAAAATCGAAGATGTAGAAAAGTTCTTGAACCAAACCTTGAAAGAGAATTCGGCTGAACTTATTCGTTTTGGATCAACCTCTTTACGCATCATCGAAATCAATGGCAATGAATTGATTTGCAAATACCAATTCACGTTGGACCAATCCATGCCCGAGGTAGAACGGAAGTTAAAAAGGGTGTTGAATAGGGCCATTGTTAATCGGTTTAGAAAAAAATAAGGGCGATCAAATCGCCCTTATTTTTTATCGTCCAATGCCGTAATAGGCCCTTCTTCCATCGGGGTATACCCCTTCAATCAATAATGCCGTTTCCGATTTGGTGTTGGTCAAAATTCGGTCGATGTCTTTAACATCGGTTACTTTCTGGTTTTGGATTTTGGTAATGATGAATCCCGGCTTGATGCCCGACATTTTCAATTTCCCGCCGGTAATTGTAACGATTTTTACTCCACCGTTGATTCCAAGTTTCTCTTTATCATCGGCATTGATTCCAGAAAAGGTTGCTCCAAGTTCGCTAGAGCTTTCAACTTTTTCGTTGGATGAAGCCAAATTACCGGTTCCGTTTTCATCCATCAATTTTACCGAGTAGGTTTTTTCTACCCCATCTCGATTTACGGTCACGTCAATTTCTTCGCCCGGACGTTTTCTGGAAACCATTTCCATCATGGTAGGGCGATTTTTTACACTTTTGCCATCGATTTTAATGATCACATCGCCTTTTTTAATGCCTGCCTCTCGAGCGGGAGACTGATCGGAAAAACCGCCAACGTAGGCTCCCTGTCGAACTTTTAAATTTTCATCTTGGGCTAATTTCTCATTGATGTCGGCCACGGTAATTCCGAGATAACCTCTTTTTACCGACCCAAAGTCTTTTAAATCTTCCACAATCTTTTTCACCAAATTTGCGGGGACAGCAAACGCATATCCTTCGTAAACTCCGTTTCTTGACGCAATGGCGGTGTTGATTCCAATGAGTTCGCCTTTCATGTTCACCAATGCTCCACCAGAGTTCCCCGGGTTAACGGCCGCATCGGTTTGGAGGAAAGATTCAATTTTCGATTGGCCGTTCAAGATATTGATGTCGCGACCCTTTGCAGAGATGATTCCTGCGGTAACGGTGGAATTGAGGTTGAACGGATTTCCAACGGCCAGGGCCCATTCACCCACTTGAACATCGTCGGAATTTCCCCAGGGACAGGCCATCAAATTATTGGCAGAAACCTTAATGAGGGCCAAATCGGTATTGGGATCGGTACCCACGACCTGGGCCTCTAAAACCCGTTTGTCATCCAACGTTACTTCTATTTTTTCAGCGCCTTGAACAACGTGATTATTGGTAACAATGTAACCATCGTTGGAAATGATTACCCCAGATCCGGTGGAAGATGCATCGCGTTTTTGCTGACGAAGGCCATTTCCACCACCGAAGAAATCAAACGGATCAAAATAGAAAGGATCTACAAATGTCTCAGAACGAGAGTTTTTGATGTGTACCACAGTGGGTAAAACATTTGCAGATGCTTCCACAAAACTGGGAGTCCCAACCAAATTTCCCGTTGAAGTAACCAATCGGGTAGGAGTTGCGCTCGAAATGCTGTTACCTGAGGAGGTTAAGGACGATACAGTTGCAGCTCCTACCAAACCTCCAGCTAAGGCCGCAATAAGAATAAACCAATTTTTTTGTACCATAATAAACCTGTTTTTTGGTTAAACGTCTATAATTTGTTCTGGTTGGAAACACGCAAAAATTTTTCCATTTTTTTAAAATTTTGAGTTTTCCACAAACTGTGGATAATTAGGCAGAATTTGATAAATTTGTTTTCCTTAAATCGAACATTATGACATTTCCACAAGGTATTCCATCGGTAGATTTGGCTGATTTTTTGTCTTCTGACCCTGCTCGTAAATCCAAATTCGTTCAAGAGTTGGGCGATGCCTATGAGAACATTGGGTTTGTTTCCGTAAAAAATCATTTTCTTAGTCAATCTCTTGAGGAAAACCTCTACCAACAGGTAAAGGCGTTTTTTGGCTTGCCAATTGAAACCAAAGAAAAGTATGAAATTCCTGGAATTGCCGGTCAACGCGGGTACATCTCCTTCGGAAAAGAGCACGCCAAAGGAAGAACAGTGGGAGATCTAAAAGAATTTTGGCACTTTGGTCAATACGTCGATGATGCAGATCCAATCAAACAAGAATATCCGGAAAACGTCACCGTTTCCGAATTGCCTGAATTTAACGCTGTTGGGAAGGAAGCCTACCAATTGCTCGAAAAAACAGGACAGTACATGCTTCGCGCAATCGCCATTTTTCTTGGTTTGAATGAGGATTATTTTGATGGCAAAATCTATCATGGTAACAGCATTTTACGTCCAATTTTTTATGGGCCCATCGTAAATGATCCCAAAGATGCTGTTCGTGCTGCCGAGCACGAGGATATCAACCTCATTACCTTGTTGATGGGTGCTTCTGCCGATGGTTTGCAGGTTCTAAACAAACAACATGAATGGGTTTCCGTTACCGCACTTCCAGATCATTTGGTGGTCAACGTTGGCGACATGTTGCAACGATTAACCAATAATCGTTTGAAGTCAACCACGCACCGGGTGGTTAATCCACCGCGGGAAATGTGGGGAACCCCTCGTTATTCCATTCCATTCTTTTTGCACCCCCGTTCCGAAATGCGTTTGGATTGTTTGGATTCGTGCATTACTCCAGAGAATCCTATTCATTACGAACCCATTTCTGCGGGTGAATACTTGCATGAAAGACTTCAGGAAATTGGTTTAAAGAAGTAACTTTTGAGATTTTCAAGGTATAAGGCATTCCGATTTTTAAGAGACGTTTTAACGTTGTCTTTTCTTTCCTTTGGAGGTCCTTATGCGCACATTTCTTTGATGTTGGACTTGTTTGTTCGCCGTCGGAAATATTTAACCAAGGAAGAATTCTTGGAAATCAATGCTTTATGTTCGGCTTTGCCAGGGCCCTCCAGTACCCAAACGGTTGCCGCTATCGGTTACCAAATTGGCGGAGTTTCATTGGCGGCAACGTCGTTGCTCATTTGGGTTCTGCCAGCTTCAATTTTGATGACCCTCATTGCGCTCATTTATGTGCACGTGGAGCGTTTGAATTGGGACCTTTCGTTTCTTCAATTTTTATCGCCCATTGCAACCGGTTTTATTGCGGTAGCCGCCATTCGTTTGGGAAAAGGAAATTGGAAAACTCCCTTGGCCATCATCATTACCGTTTTGGTAGCAACCGCAAACGTGTGGTTCAGATCGCCGTATTTAATACCGTTTTCACTTCTTCTTTCCGGATTCATTTCCTTTAAATTCAGCCGAGAGTTGGAGAACACCGAAAAAATAGTCAACCTTAAAATTTCTTGGAGGTATTTGTTTGCCTGGGCCGGGTTGTTTGTATTGTTGGCATTGTTGGGAAATTTACTTGGAGAACGCAGTTTGCTCATTCTGCAAAACAACTATCAGTACGGTTCTTTGGTATTTGGTGGCGGACAAGTGTTGATTCCCATCATGTTTGAGCATTTTGTTCACTTCAAACATTACGTTTCTGAAACAGAATTTTTAACGGGTTATGGCATTGCTCAAGGCGTTCCCGGACCTGTTTTTTCGTTTTCAAGTTTTATTTCAGGGGTTTCGCTTTACAATGAAACCCAATCGAATTGGTGGCTAATCATTGGTGGTCTCGCAGGAATGATCGGAATTTTTGCTCCCGGTATTTTCTTTATTCTCTTCACTTTTCCCATTTGGAATCAAATAAAACGAAGCCGCGGCGTTGCAAAATCATTGCTCGGGCTCAATGCCGCAGCTTTGGGACTCATCATTTCTGCATTCCTAATTTTCTGTAAAAGCATTGTTTTTCAAGGAGATCAAACGAATATCTTCCTGAATTGCGCCATCGTAATAGCCGTGGTTGTGGCTCAATTGTTCTTACGCATGGCATCCCATTACATCGTGGCGTTGGGCATTTTAGCCGGAATCCTCAATATGGTATTAATTTCTTAATCCAACATTAACCCTCAAAAGGTCGTCCCAAGTCAAATATCTTTGACTCAATTCCAAGATATCTTCAGGACGAATACCGTTCAACTTCTCAAAGAAGGATTGGTAATAATCGCTGGGTAATTGGTTCAAAATGATGTTTTTATTTCGATCCATGTGAGCAAAAATCCCGTCGCACCCTTGGATCAATTGACCTTGCATGGTACTGATGACCAAATTCAATTCCTCATTACTGATGAACTCTTTTTGAAGAATCAGCAGCTCTTTTTGAATTTCGTCCAAAGCCAATTGGGCTTCGGTAGCTTTTACTTCCGCATTGATGAAAAACATGCTCTGTTCGAAAAAGGGATAGCACATGCTTCCAATTCCGTAGGTTAATCCTTTTTCTTCCCGTAAATTTTTCATCAAACGAGAACCAAAATATCCCCCAATGATGGTATTTAAAACTTGAAATCCGTGAAAGTCTTCATGATTCCTGCCTACAGCCAAACGACCAATTCTGATGCAATTTTGTTGAGCACCCATTTTCTCTTGAAACAAAAGTTCCTTTTGGTATGAAATAGATTGAATGTTCGTATCCTCATTTTTATCGAGGGTTAAACCTTCTATTTTTTCTCCAATCATTTCAACCAATTCTCCAATGTTTTTGCCCGAAACAAAAACATGAAATGGTTTTTTAAAAAGTTTTGTGTGGATGTCGTGTAACCGTTGGGTATTCATTTCCCGAATTCCATTTTCGCTGATGGTTAATCCGTAAGGGTGATTGGAAAACAAATGTTGATTGAATAGCCTTCGTGCAAGGTTATTTACTTTCTCGCTGGACAAATGGAAAGATTGGATTTCTGCTTGCTGCAAGGTTTTCCATTCCGATTCTGGAAAGGTAGGATTCAATTGTACATCGAACAGAACATCTACCAAGGATGGCATATTTCGAGTTAATCCGTGCCAAACCAAAGCGCTATAATTCATCCATCCTTCGAATTGAGTATAAATGCCATAAAAATCCAAAAGCTCGGAAATTTGCTTTCTAGAATAGCTTTCACTTCCTTCGAATTGCATTTTCTGAACTAGATCTTTTTCCCAAGGTGCAATCCCGTCGATGGGCTGATGCTCCCAAATCCATTCAATTTTTGCAACTTCTTGGGAACCGCCTTCTAGCCAATGCAAACCGCATCCATTTGAAAAAGTTTGGCTTTTTGCAACTTGATGAGGGATGGAAATTAAGGGTTGAATTTCGGGTGCCTTCATGATTTTGAATGGTAGTAAATGGATGATAGGGAGGAAGCATTGAAAATTTCTTTCGCCAACCGTTGAATGTCAGATGGCGAAACGTTCATGTATTTTTCGTCTTCTTGATGAATCAGTTTTACATCGCCCAGCCATTCGAAATAAGCCAAGTTTAAAGCAATGGAAGAGGAATCGATGTTGGAAAATGCCTGAGACGTTTGGTATTGATTTTTGATTTTCTCGAGGTTATACTCTGAAATCAATTCATTGCAAAGCAAATGCAAATCGCTCCAAATTGCTTTTTCGGCTTCTTCCCAGGTGGTTTCGGGAAGTAAATTTCCTTGAATGACCATTAATCCTGGATCTTCATCACCGGTTACGTAAGCGTTGATTTGAGAAAAAAGCGGATTGTTTTTCAGCCAGTTTTCTTTCAGTCGGGAAGATTTACCTCTTCCTAAAACATCGCTAATTAAATCGGTAGCGTAATAATCGGGATGGTTTCGACCAACGATGGGGAAGGCCCAATAAAACGCATTTTGGGGTACTTCTTGTTCGAGATCTTTTCGATTTCCTGAACGATGTGGATGATCTTGAGCGTACTCCTTTGGATTCTGCTGCCCTGGTTTTTGAAATGAAAAATAGCGATGAATCCAGGTTTTGACCTCATCCATTTGAAAGTTGCCCGAAATGGATAAAATGGAATTTTGAGGAACGTAAAACGTTTCAAAAAAATGTTTTACATCCTTGAGTTCAGACTTTTCAATGTGTTCGATTTCTTTTCCAATGGTTGCCCAGCGGTAAGGGTGATTGGAGTAGGCGAGAGGGCGCAGTTCCAACCATGCATCTCCGTAGGGTTGATTCAAATAACGTTGTTTAAATTCTTCAATCACTACTTTTCTTTGAACATCGAGCGATCGCTCTGAAAGTTCAATTTCCCGCATTCGATCGGCTTCGAGGTAGAGGGCCGATTCCAAATTTTGGGCAGGCACCGTAATGTAGTAATTGGTGAAATCGTTGGAGGTAAATGCATTGTTTTCGGCTCCGATGGATTGGGCGAAGGCATCGTATTCGGGAATCAGTGGTGTTCCTCCAAACATCAGGTGTTCGAACAAATGGGCGAATCCGGTGTGATCAGGGTTTTCGTCCCTCGCCCCAACGCCCACGAGAATATTCACGGTTGCCAAGGGCGTAGATAAATCTTGGTGAAGGATTACCCGTAAACCATTGGGTAACTCCATTTTTTCAAATGCTAACATATCAAATTCCTCTGCCTCTTACGATGATTAAACTGGTATAAATCAAAATTTTAAAATCAACCAACAGCGACATGTTTTCGATGTACAACAAGTCGAATTTCAATCGATCCACCATTTCATCTACATTTGAAGCATACCCGTATTTCACCATTCCCCAAGAAGTAATTCCGGGTTTGATGTGAAGTAACTGTTGGTAATGCGGCGCTTTTTGAACGATTTGGTCGATGTAAAACTGTCGTTCTGGTCGGTAACCAACCAGCGACATATCGCCTTTTAAAACATTGAAAAATTGTGGTAATTCGTCAAGGCGATATTTTCTCATGGTTTTTCCCCAAGGGGTAATGCGTTGATCGGCCGTAGAAGAAAGGGCGGGGCCAGTCTTTTCAGCATTTTCCACCATCGACCGGAATTTCCAAATGAAGAAGGGTTTGCCGTTAATTCCAATTCGTTCTTGTTTAAAAAGGATGGATCCATCCGAAGATAATTTTACGCGCAAGGCAACATAAATGTAAACGGGCGACAGGAGGAGGATGGCAAAGAATGAAACGAAAATGTCTAAAATTCGCTTGATGGGAGCTTGCCAAGCGGGGAATAATTCTGGAGAAGCCTCGATGAGAATAGCACCAAAGATTTGTTGCATTTTCACCAAGCCCAACATGATGTCGTACATATCGGGAACAATTCGAATGATTACGCGATGGTTTTTAAGAATTTGAATGATTTCGCGAAATTTTTCGTGTTCGGTTTTTTCCAAAGCAATGAATACTTCTTCGGGTTCAAATTCCAAAATAGCTTTCGCAATGGCATCGATTCCTTCCCCCACCAAAGGCACCTGATTTTCAATGATGGGTGCTCCGTTGAGTTTAGGATCAATAAAGCCCACGAATCGGTAACCTGGCATTCCTTTTGGGCCTTCCATTTCACGAATGAGGTTTTTGGCTCTTTTCCCGCCTCCAATCAACAACGTTTTAAAGTACAGTTTTCCGCTTCGGAGGCGTCGAAAAATTCGAGTTAAAAAGATGGAACGTAAAATGGAAGTCAACAAAAACTGAATAATCAGTAAGCCAAAAAAGTACAAGTAAAAGGTCTGATAGTGATCAACGGGATCGTTCAGCAAAACCGCGAAAAAGATGATCATGGTTCCAATGAACGTTTGAACCAAGGTTTTTCCAACTTCGGTTAATCGACTTTTTCGGTAAACATCTCGGTAGGATCCACCGATGAGAAAAAGAATGATCCAAAAAGCGACAATGATGCTTGATTTTTCAAAAAACTCAATGGAGTTAATAGGGAGGATTTCCAAATCTTCCTTAGGGAAAAATGATTTTCGGTAAAGGTTGAAAATATACCATCCCGACACCACCGAAAGGAGGTCCAAAAACGCAAACGCAAGGGTGTCAATCCTCTTTTTCATTCGTATTAATTGTCGGTGTAGAACACCTTCACATTATCAATTTCTCCCCAACCTTTTTTGGTGGAAGAGCTTTGGAACAAAGAATAAAACCGCAAACGAATTTTTGAGTTCTGAGGTAGTTCAGCAATGGCTGGAGTGAGGTTGATGTACACCTTATTCCAGGTTTCTTTGGGATTAACGATGAAAAATGGATACTGAACCAATCCGCCAGCGCTGTAAACATCCAGGTAAATGGTAAACGGATTATTGCAGCGATAGTCCAATTCCATAAATGCTGGGCGGCCACCGCCTTGAATGATTAAATCGCTTTTTGTTCTGAAATTCACGGTTGGAAAAGAATCCTCCAACGACCAAGCCAGCGAGCGCCTTCCTTCATACGGATTGATGGTATCGAGGTAAAAAGTGGTATCTGCATTGAACACATTTTCAAAGGAATTGCTCAACTCAAAATCTTCCAACACCACAAATTTGAGGTAAGAATTATAGAAGGTTTTGAGGGATAGGGTATCCGTTTTCAAAGGAGATAAAGCAATCGTTTTTGCAAATGGGCGATAGCCCGGATAAATGGAACGTGTTCCTGCGATTCCGTTGCTCATGATTCCCGGGGAAACCACGATTTTGGTGGGTCCTTCGGCAATCACGGGAATTTTTGCGGGTAACTCGAAAGCGCCTAAATACTCGTCGTTGATGTAAACCCAACCGTCTTTGATTCGATGCCGAATGCTTCCATGGTAAGCAAATGAAGAATCCAATACTTCGAAAGGTTGGAGGTAGAGGTAGGCAGGAGTTTTTTCAACCGGATCGATGATCGAGCAACTTTGCAGAACAACCAGAAAGAAAAAAACGAGCTTCAGTTTCTTCATGAGCATGGAAAATTCAAATTTAAGCATTTTATTGCCTCAAATTCCCATGCGGAGGGATTTCCTATTCAGCAACTTTCCACATTTTTTGAAATTTTTCGACTTTGTACACCCTTCTTCCAGTTTTCAACACTCAACAAAGAGTGGAGATGCTCGATTACCTTTGTTTCATGACTTTAGAGGATAATTTTCGGCAGCAAGGTTTACGCAATCAACTCATTGAAACCCTTAAACAAAAAGGAATCACTTCCGATGCCGTACTTGATGCGATGAAAGCCGTTCCTCGTCATTGGTTCTTGGATACCGTATTTCTTGAAAAAGCTTACGAAGATGTAGCTTTCCCCATCGGAGAAGATCAAACCATTTCTCATCCGTTTACCGTAGCCTTCATGACTTCTTTATTGGAAATCAAGAAACGAGAAAAGGTGTTGGAAATTGGCACCGGTTCAGGATATCAAGGAGCGGTACTTTCTAAATTAGGTGCCAAAGTTTATTCCATTGAACGAAATAAAGTGCTGTATTCCAAAACCAAAAAGTTCTTAAATCTCGCTGGTTTTCAGTTCAATACCTTTCTAGGAGATGGAACATTGGGATTGCCCCAGTATGCGCCCTTCGATAAAATCATTGTTACCGCTGGGGGACCCAACATTCCCCAAGCGCTCATGGAACAATTGGCCGTTGGTGGACTCATGGTCATTCCAGTAGGCGACAAGCAAACCCAAAAAATGATTCGAATTACCCGCGTTTCTGCTCAAGAATTCCAACGCGAGGAATTGCAAGATTTTCGATTTGTACCCCTTCTTGGTGAAGACGGTTGGTAACAAATTTTTCCGTAACCGAGTGTTAATGGAATCTTAATGAACCGGCTAAGCCGTTAAAGACTCTGAACCAAACCCCCATTTTCTGCTGATTTTCAGGCATTGCCAGTTCAAGTGCCTACTTTTGTTTCATCAAAAATCAGCACAGCATGCGATTCACTAAAATTGTTTCATTGGTTCTCTTCTTCTTCGCTTCTACAGCCTTTGCTGTGGCAGGCGGAAACGAGGGTACTACTGTAGCATTTGGTAAAGCATCGTATTACGGAAAAGGAGCCAATCGCCGTTTCACCGCATCCGGAGAGCGCCATTACTCCGATTCCATGGTGTGTGCACACAAATCTTACCCTTTCGGAACTTTGCTTAAAGTGACCAACCTAAGAAATGGGGAAGAAGTCATCGTTAAAGTAAACGATCGCGGTCCTTTTGTGAAAGGAAGAATCATCGATTTATCGTACGGTGCAGCTAAGAAAATCGGTCTCGTTCCTTCCGGAATTGTAGAGGTGAAAGTTGAAGTGTTCCATCCAAACGAAAACAATCCGTTTGAGACTGACTCTACTTCAACCACCAACGCCCAAACGGGGTCTTTCCAATAATCAATTCAATATCCCTTTTCCTTGACGAAGTACAACTGCTTCGCTATCGGTTAAATCAACAACCGTAGAAGGAATTACATCTCCACTGCCTCCATCAACCACCAAAGAAACGCTGTTTTCGTAACGTTCATGAATCAATTCAGGATCGGTTGTGTATTCCAACACGTCGTCTTCATCTTTTAAACTGGAGCAAAGCAAAGGCATTCCCAATTCGCGAATGATGGCACGTGTTACCGCATGATCGGGTACACGAATCCCTACGGTTTTTTTCTTGCGGTGAATGATTTTAGGAACCAACGCACTAGCATTGAGGATGAAAGTAAATGGGCCGGGTAAATGGGCCTTCATCATGCGGAAATGATGATTAGGTATTTGAGCGCAATAATCGCTCAGGTGCGATAAGTCCGAACAAAGCAAAGAAAAAGTTGTAGGATCGTTGTGTTTCGGATTGATTCGCGCGATCATTTCGGTGGCTTTCCGATTTTCTACACTGGCACAAAATGCATAAACCGTATCGGTTGGTAGAACCACAATTTCTCCATTTCGTAAAGCGTTAGCTACCTGACGAACATGTTTTTCATTGGGGTTTTCAGGAAAGATTCGAATGATCATAAGCAAAAAAAAGCCCTCGATTTCCGAGGGCTTTGAAATTTTAGTGCAATACTTGGCGAACCAAGTCGGCGGCTTCTTGAAGCGTAATGGCTGAGTGAACATTCAAGCCATAATCGTCGATGATTTTCTTGGCTTCAACGGCATTGGTTCCTTGTAAACGAACAATGATGGGTACTGGAATATCTCCAATGGATTGGTAGGCTTCAACCACACCATTAGCAACGCGGTCGCAACGAACAATTCCTCCGAAAATATTGATCAAAATTGCCTTAACATTCGGATCTTTCAAAATGATGTGAAACGCATTTTTTACCGTTTCAGCAGATGCTGTTCCGCCCACGTCCAAGAAATTGGCAGGTTCACCACCGCTCAATTTGATGATGTCCATGGTTGCCATCGCCAAACCGGCTCCGTTCACCATGCAACCTACGTTTCCATCCAATTTAACGTAATTCAAATTGAATTGACCCGCTTCAACTTCAGTTGGATCTTCCTCTTTCAAATCGCGCAAAGCAGCCAAATCTTTGTGGCGGTACAATGCATTCTCATCCAAATTAACCTTCGCATCAACAGCAATGATTTTGTCATCAGATGTTTTTAGAACTGGGTTAATTTCGAACAAAGCTGCGTCGATATCGGTATAAGCGTTGTACAAAGAATGAACAAACTTCACCATGTTTTTGAAAGCATCTCCAGAAACGCCCAAATTGAAAGCAATTTTACGAGCTTGGAAAGGCTGTAAGCCAACCAATGGATCAATTTCTTCTTTGAAAATCAAATGTGGGGTATTGTGAGCAACTTCCTCAATATCCATTCCACCTTCAGTAGAATACATGATGGTGTTTTTTCCAGTTGAGCGATCCAATAGAACCGACATGTAGAATTCTTTTGTTTCGGAAGCTCCTGGGTAATAAACATCTTCAGCAACCAACACATGATGAACCTTTTTTCCTTCAGGACCAGTTTGAGGAGTGATCAATTGCATGCCAATGATGTCATTGGAGCGACTTTGAACCTCTTCCAAAGATTTCGCCAATTTTACACCACCACCTTTTCCACGTCCACCTGCGTGGATTTGTGCTTTAATTACCCACCAACCGGTTCCAGTTTGTTCGGAAAGGGTTTTGGCAGCAGCAACAGCTTCATCTGGGGTGTTGGCAATAATTCCTCGCTGGATGGCCACGCCATACTTAGAGAGGATTTCTTTGGATTGATATTCGTGAAGATTCATAATCGATATTTGCTCGCAAAATTAAGGCTTATTTTTCAAATTTGAATTAGTTTCTCTGAATGATGAGTTTTTTGCGGAATGATCCTTCAATGGTTTGAATTTCAATGAAGTAAATGCCATTGGGGATGGATTTAACGTCAATTTTCGAATTGGACGTCGATCCTTTCATACAAATTTTCCCGGAAACATCCACCAATTGATAATTGATTTGGTTGGTTGTTCCTTGAATCATGATTTCATCTTTCGCAGGATTTGGGTAAATGGAAACCATCTCGGAAGAAACGTTGATGGCCCCCACACCGTTCGTTTGAACTACACCAATATCGTCCAAAGCCATGTCGGAATAGAAGTTGGTTCCTGTAGTTCCACGAAAACGGAACAATACGTTTTGACCAGCATAGGCCGCCAAAGAAATATCACGGCTTCTCCAAGCATTTCCTTGGTCACCACGAATAACTGGCATGATGTCGTTGGTCCACTGTCCGTTTGCAAAAAGGTCAACGCGCAATTCTCCCATGGAAGAACCGTACATGTGGTACCAAAAACGAAGCGCGTGAATTCCACCGGTTGGAATGCTAAAGCAAGGCGTTAGCATCAATGCAGTTTTGCTGAAACATGCAGAGGCTTCCAAATAAACGTAATTTCCAGCGGCTGTTCCCAACGTGTGATCCACATCGGGGCCAGTGGTGGCAGATGTGGTTGCTCCACCAAATAAACGCCAGTCGATGTTATCTACCGTGTTATTGGCTTCGTTGATGTAACCACCTGGAAGTACAGAGGTTGTTGCTTCACAGTTGGTGGTTCCCGGTGCACGAGTTCCCGAATCGAAGTTGAACAAATTTCCAATGGTTTGCGGAGTTCCACCGATTAAATTCAAGGTTACGTAACCCGTGTCGTTAGAACGATTCAAATCGCCGCTTAAAGATGCCCAAGCAGCAACTCGTAATGTTCCAGCGGTTGATTGAGAGATAGCCGATCTAAAGGTGTAAAGCACAGAATCCAAAACAGGAACAGTGGTCGTCAATGTTTCCGTAACAATGGTTCCGTTGTTAACCCGGTAATTTACAGGGATGTTGTTTTTGGGTTGGTTGGATAAATTTTTCACCCAAATGCGAACTGAATCGGTAAAAGAACCGGAACACATCGGCACAGAACCGCTTGCAGGAGAAACAACCTTAGTTACCCCCATGTCGGTAGCAAGCGTACAATTCACAAAACCTGGAGCTTTGCGAATCGCATTGGCTCTTCTTCCTTTTGCCAAAGGAGAAACCGCACGAACGCTGTACCAATATTCTTGAGTACCCGAAAACGTACCAGCAAAGGCCAAACGAGTGACTCCGCCGGTTGTTGTTCCAACCGAATCCATGTAACGGCTTCCCAATAAAGAAACTTCGTAGGAGGTTGCACCAGTTACACCATTCCAGCTAATTTCCATGGAATCAGCACAGAGGCGAACCACTTGGATGTTGGAAGGCAATGGATAAAGCGCCATTGGAGCGTTGCAAACATCGCTAGCACCCGTACGAGAAATGCGCATGGTCATGTTTCCGCTGTTCAAATTCGCAGGAATGCTCCAATTGTAATAACGTCGTGTTGCTGCAATGGCATTGGACAAGGTGGACCATGTTGTGCCTCCATCCAAAGAATATTCCAAGGTGTAGGGAGCGGTATTGTTAGGCACATCATCCCAACGAACGGTTTCGGTAGTTCCTGGAACGAAACTTTCACCACCCATGGGGTAGGTCAATAAAATTTGATCGGCTAATTTGTATTGATACACCACATAAAACTTAACCGGACCTTGTGGAATGGTTGTTCCCGCAACTCGAATGGTGTAGTTTCCAGCACTTGGAGTGTCAATTTCAACCATTTCGTGGTTGTTCAAACTATCCACACCTTTGATGGCAGGTGCAGAAACCGAGGCAGCAGTGCGACCCGATTTCAACAATGCCCATGGTAAGTATGTGTTGTTATTTGCATCGGTTAACGAAAGAGTTAAATCGTTAATGAGAGCTCTTGTTGCCCCTGTGGCAGCCTCTGGATCGGTATAATACACCATGATCTTTGCATTGGCGCATCCTGCCGGAATGCTGATGTTGAAGGTTGCATCCCCATTTTGAGTAACAGTGTCGCTGAAATACGTTCTTTCTTCCAATACTCGAACGGCATTATTCCCGTTAACTCGTCCATAACCATAATTGTAATCGGGGCCTTTTGTTCCCAAATCATCGGCACCAACCATCATCGCAGCTTTGATCAAAGCTGCTTCAGGTTCTTGGTTGTTATTCAAAACGCGAAACGCGTGAATCATTTGTCCGAAAATTCCGGCAATTGCAGGGCAAGCCATGGAAGTCCCGGTCATCAATTGGTATTGGTTGTTTCGAAGGGTGGAGTTAACGTCGGTTCCAACTGCAGTAATTTCTGGTTTCAAGCGGCCATCGGAAGCGGGACCACGAGAGGAAGAAGGCGCAATACCATCCAAATAGTCGAGGTTACCCACCGTGAATACGTTTTTTCCCATTTTGTATCCACCGGTAATTTGTCCCCAAGCATTTCCTGCTCCCCAATTGCAGTTGGTACCACCAGAGTTACCGGCAGAAAATACGTGCATCATTAACGGCAATTGACGCATTTGTCGATCGGCCGTAACCGCATTTCCGGTGTAACCAGCATTACACGTTTCTCCTAGAGAGAAGCTATTCACTCGCATCGAATCGGCAGTGTAGGTATTCGGAGCGGCCGTTAATGCTCCATAGTAATCGTAAACGTGAATTTTTAATCCCCAACCCATTCCTCTTGTGCTCTGATTCAAGTTACCTGCTCCCATCATGGTGCCAGCGCAGTGACCCGCGTGGTTGATGGTTGAATTGGTTGCCGTTGCGCGGTTAACTACCCGTCCTTGGTAATCGATGTGTGGTCCAATCACCCCATCATCACCAATCGCAACATTCACTCCGTTTCCGTTGTACCTGCGGTTGGAGATGTATTCGGTGGACATCGTATTGGAGCGGTGATTGGAACGACCAACTTGGTTTTCAGTAAAAACAGGGCCATCGGTTGGTTCGATAAAGGTGATGAATTCCAAGGAAGCAAGGCGTTGCAATTCAGTAGCTGCCAAACGAACATAGGCCAAATTGGAGAAATCGTAAGTGCGATTCACTTCAAATCCGGCTTGATTCAATTGGCGAACATAGGTTGAAACCGCTTCTCTTCTTTCCAAAGAAATTTTCACTTCAATTTTATCACCGAAAATCATCCAGTTGGGATAAGGTAATTCTTTGAAAGAAGGATGAATTTTTAACTCAGGCGCTAATTTGATCATCCCAGAAACATTCAAGGACCGAAGGGTTGAAGCATTGAATCCTTCAGGAACCCAAGCGAAGTACGACTTTTCTGGTACATATTGTTGGATTTCAATTCCTGAAGCCAGCAATCGCTCCATTTCCGCGGTATTTAGAAAGTGAGATACCTGAATGATTCGGAAAATTTTTCCTGAATTTCCTTCGGTGTTATCCTTCATTTCGAATCGGCCAGCGGGATCAACGGAACCGGTAATGAGGCGAACGGGTTCGGCCAGCGCGGTGCTGCAAATACCTAACCCAATCCAAGCTGCGAGGAGGTGTTTTTTCATTATTTATTTTTTTTCGATAGTTGGTCTAATCTTTTCTTTTCTGCTTCGGTTAAACTGTTGTAACCCTTTGCACTGATTTTATCCAAAAGGTAGTTGATTTCACTTTCTATGCTGAAATCTTCTTTCCTAAACTCTTCAAGTTTTTTCTTAGAAACAG
>CANHCV010000051.1 GCA_947459245.1 Bacteroidota bacterium | reverse complement strand
TTGATCCAAGACTTCCAGGAATTTTTTCTTAATAATTGAAAATCAATTTCTTCTGTAAAAAAAAGAATCATTTTTTGGATTTAGGAGACCCATGAATTAGGTTTGCAAAAATATTCTTTTATTCATGAAGCACAAACGAGTTGGATTGTTTTTCGGTTCTTTTAACCCTATTCATAACGGACATTTAATTCTTGCTGAAATGATCCTTGAAAAAGCTTCGTTGGATGAATGTTGGTTTGTTCTATCGCCTCATAATCCACACAAAAAGAAAAGTAGCTTATTGGACCAAAATCATCGATTATTCTTATTGCAAGAAACTCTTGAAAACCATCCGAACTTAAAGATTAATACCATTGAGTTCAAGTTACCTCAACCAAATTACACGTTTAATACCTTGGTTCACCTTAAAGAGAAATATTCGGAAGTTGCTTTTTATTTAATCATGGGCATGGATAACCTTGAAAATTTCTTACAATGGAAAAACCCAGAAGAAATTCTAGATACCGCGAACATTTTGGTTTATCCTCGTTTAGGACACACCGTTCCAGATTGGGCCAAGGATCATCCAAAAGTTTCAATCATCGATACACCTTTGATTGAGCTTTCATCAACCCTAATACGTAACCGGGTTAAAGCCGGTTTAAACATTTCTGCTTTCGTTCCCGAAGTGGTAGCAAAAATGATCGAAAAAGAGGGGTTTTACCGTTCATAAACCTGTGGATAAACCAGGGAACTTACTGTGTATAACTCATGGCTTAATCAACCTCGGTTTGGATAAAGGAAGGATTAGGTTTATTTATCCACCAAGGTGTTGAAGAGGGTTCCTCTTATTCACGTGCTCTTAACATCATTGAAAAAAGAAATTCTCCATAAACCCGTTTTTAACACCGGTGGAAAACTTCGTTAACTTCCTCACTATTTGATTTTTAAAGAAGAAAGTTTTCCTTTAAAATCTTAAAAACGAGAAATCAAAAGAAAATTGAACCAACTTTTCCCCGTTTCCACACCCTTAATAATAAGTACTTTCTTTTTTAAATAAAGAAGATTAATGGGGTGTTGATGTTGAATACAGAATGGAATACTCTTCCTGGTTTTCTTTGATTAAACTCACGTCGAATACTCCGAAATGATTGACAGAAACGTGATGGGTGAAATAGGTAAAATTGTACCCCTTCTGAATGAGGTCCGTTCGTTGAATTTTCCGTTGCGTTCTGCTTTGAGTTTTTCGAAAATCTTCAAGAATCAGTCTGTTTTTTCGCAATGCTGCCGAAATGGTTTTTAGATCGGGCACTCGTTCATTGCGAACTCGGTTGTGGAACATTACCCGACATTGGTCGTCGCAAAATTTCTTATCTATTCTTCCGACCAAATTTTCGTTGCACATCTGGCAACAACGCTTTTCTTCTTTTTTCATGGTATAAACAATTGGTAAACCAAAAATGAAAATCATTTTTTCTTGCACCAAAAAATGTGGAAAATGAAAACTGTTCTAAAAATTCTACAAAGTCTTTTTCATTTTAAAATGAGGGATTCCAACTTCTAAAAATTCCTCACCTTCAAGGTGATATCCGAGTTTTTGATAAAATTTTACAGCGGTTTTTCTTGCGTGAAATTCTATTTTATTGATTCCTTTGGTACGAGCTTCAAACTCATAAAAAGTAACCATTTCTTTTCCTATCCCGCATTTTTGAAAAGAAGGATGAACAACAAATTGACGCATTTTCCATGTTGTTGCATCCAATTTTTTAGCTGAAATACTGGATAAACAGTGTTCATGATCGGAAAAGCAACCAAAAAATAGTTCGTTTTCTTCCGCATCAAAATCTTCTTGAACATAATTCTTACCCAGCGGAAATCTCAAAACTATTCTTCGTAATTCAACTGCTTTCCAATATTCTGCGCTGTTCCAAGAATAAAACCGCTTATTTTTTTCGGATAATGAACTCATTATTTAGTCTATTTGGTGAATTTGATTAACTTTGTGGTTGATTTTTAAAAAAACATAAATGTCATACCTTTTTACTTCCGAATCGGTTTCTGAAGGACATCCTGACAAGGTTGCCGATCAAATTTCTGATGCAGTTCTTGATGCATTTTTAAACTATGACCCACAAGCAAAAGTAGCATGCGAAACATTTGTTACAACCGGTTTAGTGGTAATTGGGGGTGAAATCAAGTGCAATACCGAGGCAAAAGCCAAAGTAGATGTTCAAGAAATCGCTCGAAACGTTATCGATAAAATTGGTTATAACAAATCTGAGTACCAATTCGATTATAAATCTTGCGGAATTTTGAATGCGTTGCATGAGCAAAGTGCCGACATTAACCAAGGAGTTGACCGTGGAAAGCCTGAAGAGCAAGGAGCCGGCGACCAAGGAATGATGTTCGGGTATGCATCCAATGAAACCGATAATTACATGCCTCTTCCATTGGCGATTTCTCACTTGCTTTTGCAAGAATTAGCAGCCATTCGCAAGGAAGGAAAAGTGATGAAATACTTGCGCCCAGATGCAAAATCTCAAGTAACCATTCGTTACAGCGATAAAGGTCGCCCAGAAGCCATTGATACCATTGTTATTTCAACCCAACACGACGAGTTTGTAGGTGGAGGCGAGAAAACAGCTCAAATGGCTATGCAAGAAAGAATTACTGCAGATATTCACAAGTATTTGATTCCTCGCGTAAAGAAATTAATGAACGCGAAAAATCGTCGCTTGTTTACCGATGCCATCAAGTACCACATCAACCCAACCGGTAATTTCGTCATCGGTGGACCACACGGAGATACCGGACTTACCGGCCGTAAAATCATTGTGGATACGTTTGGTGGTAAAGGTGCTCACGGTGGTGGAGCGTTCTCTGGGAAAGATCCTTCCAAAGTTGACCGTTCTGCTGCATACGCTTGCCGTCATATTGCAAAGAACTTGGTTGCAGCAGGCGTTTGCTCTGAAATACTTGTTCAGGTTTCTTACGCCATCGGTGTAGTTGAACCCATGGGAATTTATGTCAATACCTACCGCACTTCTAAAGTGAAAATGAACGATGGGGAAATTGCAGATAAGGTTTCAAAAATCTTTGATATGCGCCCAGGAATGATCGAAAAGCGTTTGAAGTTGCGCAACCCAATGTACTTGGAAACCGCTGCATACGGACACATGGGTAGAAATAATGAAACAATCAAAAAACAAGCTGTTTGTACCGATCCAATTACAAGAGAAGTTGAGTTGTTCACTTGGGAAAAACTAGACTTCGTTGATCAAGTGAAAAAAGAATTTGGTTTATAATTCAATTCTTAATAAAGCAAAAAGGCCCCAATTTCGGGGCCTTTTTTATTCTACCAAATATCCTCTAGCAATCTTTTTCCAGTCGTGGCTTTTGGCCAAAGATGCCCAAGCATCGTCGGCATATTCTTCCATTTCGTCCTTGTTTTGATTCGCCCAAATGATCTTTTCTTTCAAGGAGACGGCATTTCCACTCTCAAAAACCAATCCGCTTTTGCCATCTTCAATGATATCTAAATTGGGAGAAAGATTGGAAACAATCACAGGAATCCTGTAACTCGTTGCCATCAGCAAAACACCGCTTTGGTAAATTTTTCGGTAAGGAAGTACCAAAACATCGCAAGCTTTAAAAAACAAATCGCGTTCATCATCTTCAATGAAACGGATGAAACCCAATATTTTTGATTGAATGTTTTTTTGCCGAATCATTTCAGCATACATCTCATAATCAGCCTTCCAAGGTTTTCCGGCAATAACCAAGATGGCATTTTCCAAATTCGCCGCTGCAAATGCTTCGATGAGAAGGTCCAATCCTTTCACTTGCTTGATTTGCCCAAAAAATAAAAAATACGTTTTTTCCTCATCAAAACCCAATAAATTTCGGGCTTCCTCCCGATTGGGATGAGGAGATGGCAAGGCATGGAAATGCCCATGTTTCAAGATTTTAGTTTTCTCCAAGACCTTTTTTGAAACTTTCGTACTCAATACATCTTTAGAAAACTGATTGTGAACCGACAGTTTTTGAATCAACTTGCCCAGAATGATTTTTTGAATCCAAGGTTTATCAGATTCTTCAAATCCTTCAACGTCGTGCACAATGGCATGCAGCTTTAACCCCAATAATTTCAGGATCAATACCGCAATTAAATCTTTGTAACCAAAAGAAAACAAGTGAATAACTGCTTCTTTGGCACCTTCATAACGGCTTCGAATTCCAGCGAACAAGAACCCATTGTAAAAATTGAAAGCTTTTTTGAAAACATTATTTTGGTGCAAGCCAAAATAGGAAAAACATTTAATTCCCGCTTGTTTGATGCTAAAATTGGAAATTAAAATAACGTTTACTCCATAAGAAACCATTCCCATGGCCAAGGAAGAACTGTAATAATCTAACCCCGCTTTAGCTCCAACGTGATCAATGATGGCAATTTTTCGCATTGAATCAAAGATAGTACGGCGTAATGAATCTTTTTCCCAAAAAAAAGCCCCGATGGATATCGAGGCTTTTTATAACAGTAGATGAATTACACAATTCCTTGGTCAAGCATGGCATCGGCAACTTTTACAAAACCGGCAATGTTCGCACCTTTTACGTAGTTGATGAACCCATCCGATTCTTTACCGTATTTCATGGCCGACTCGTGAATATTGATCATGATGTTGTGCAATCGCTGATCTACCTCTTCCCTACTCCAACCCAAACGCAACGAGTTTTGGCTCATTTCAAGTCCAGAAGTTGCAACTCCACCGGCGTTGGACGCTTTTCCTGGAGCGAAAAGGATTCTTTTTTGGTGAAATACTTCTACAGCTTCAGGCGTACAAGGCATGTTTGCTCCTTCAGCAACCGCCAAACAACCGTTGTTTGTTAACATTGTTGCATCGGTGCCGTTCAATTCATTTTGTGTAGCACAGGGTAAAGCGATGTCGCAAGCAACTCCCCAAGGGGTTTTCCCTTCGTGAAACTCTCCACCGAAACGAGCAACGTATTCGCCAATGCGGCCACGTTTAACGTTTTTCAATTCCATGATCCATGCCAATTTCTCGGCATCAATCCCAGAAGGATCGTAGATGTAACCATTAGAATCCGACATGGTTACAACCTTTCCGCCCAATTGGCTAGCTTTTTCAGCCGCATATTGAGCCACATTTCCAGATCCCGAGATAACCACGGTTTTCCCTTGGAATGATTTTCCTTGGTTTTTCAGCATTTCTTCGGCAAAGTAAACGCAACCGTAACCGGTAGCTTCTGGGCGAATTAATGATCCGCCCCAATTGATTCCTTTTCCGGTTAAAACACCTGTAAACTCATTTCGAAGGCGTTTGTATTGTCCGAACAAGTAGCCAATTTCACGGCCGCCAACCCCGATATCTCCAGCGGGTACATCGGTATCTGCACCAACGTGTTTAGCCAATTCAGTCATAAAGCTTTGGCAAAAACGCATCACTTCATTATCCGATTTTCCTTTTGGATCGAAGTCCGAGCCACCTTTACCGCCGCCCATGGGAAGGGTTGTTAGCGAGTTTTTAAACACTTGTTCAAAAGCTAAAAACTTTAAAACGCTCAAATTTACGGTAGGGTGAAAACGCAAACCGCCTTTGTAGGGTCCGATAGCGCTGTTCATTTGAATTCGAAATCCGCGATTCACTTCTACTTCACCGCGGTCGTTCATCCAAGGAACTCGGAACATGATAACGCGCTCGGGTTCAGCAATTCGTTCCAAAACTTTGGCAACCGAGTACTTAGGATGTTCCTCAATGAAAGGAATAACGGTTTCCGCAACTTCCAAAACGGCTTGCAAAAATTCGGGCTCGTGCGGGTTGCGGGCTTCCACTTTTGCCATGAAAGCTGCAACGGCTGGATTTTTGTGTGACATATTGTGTGTTTATGATACAAAATTAGTGGTTTAAAAATTGGAGTTATGCACGAAATGTTCCAACTCCTTCAGAATGGTATTCAATGCTTTGATAACAGAAAATAAATTTTTAGATTTGCCTAAATTTTTATTTTGATGAGGCAAATTATTTTAACGTTGCTGATGTTGTTTCAGCTCAATGCCTTTGCTCAAATTGTGGCTACGACTTCTTTTTTGGCAGACATCACCCAAAATTTGGTTGGAAAGCAAAAAAAAGTTGTTTCTCTTTTACCGGTTGGATCGGATCCACACATTTATGAACCCGTTCCGGGAGATGTTCGAACGTTGGCCGAAGCAGAGCTCATTGTAAAAAACGGGTTGCACTTGGAAGGTTGGCTCGATAAAGTGCTTGAAAACTCGGGAACCTTGGCCAATGTGGTTACGGCAACCCAAGGAATTTCGCCGATTTCGGCTCAAGGATTTCAAAATGCGTATGATCCACACGCTTGGATGAGCGTAAAAAATGCTAAGATTTATGCCAGTAATATTGCTCGTGAGTTAAAACGCACCTTCCCAGAAATTCAACAAGAAATTGAAAAAAACGCCATTGCATACCTTTCAGAATTGGATGAATTGGATCGTTGGGTTCGGGAACAAATACAATCCATTCCCGCCTCAAAACGGGTATTGTTTACTTCTCACGATGCTTTTCGGTATTTCGGAAAAGAATACGGCATCCAAGTAGAATCCATCTTAGGAACCTCAACCGATGCCGATGTTCGCATCGAAGATTTGGATCGAATGATCTCGAAAATTGATCAAACTGGGGTGGCAGCCATTTTCGTAGAGAGCACCATTAACCCTAAAATGATGCAACAAATTGCCCGAGATTCCGGCGTAAAAATTGGCGGAAATTTGTTTGCCGACAGTTTGGGCCCAAAGGGCTCCGAAGCCGAAACGTACTTGGGCATGATTCGTCATGATGTGAAAACCTTAGTGGAGGGACTTCGGCAGCAGCGGGCGCAAAACACCACTTCTACCTCGTTTACATTGTTTTTAGTGGTATTGAGCAGTTTACTCGCCGCGTCTTGGATTTGGTTGGGTTCAAAGGTTCGCAAAAAAATAAAGAGTGAAATTGTTCCCAACGCACAACTTCAGATTTCAAACATTTCGGTTACCTACGACCAGGTTCCCGTTTTTTCCCACCTTCATGTTACCCTTCATTCTGGAAGAATTTACGGCATGGTGGGTCCCAATGGTTCGGGAAAAAGCACCTTAGTGAAAGCAATTTTGGGGCATCAGCCTTTGGAGTCTGGATCCATCGTTTGGAAAAATGCCCCTTTGTTCAAGCAATCCGGCGAAATTTCGTACGTCCCTCAAAAAGATGAAATCGATTTTTCTTTTCCGGCCACGGCTTACGATGTGGTAAACATGGGACAATACCGCCGGGAAGTTACAAAAGAAGAAATTCAGGTTCAAATGGAGCGATTGGGCATTTGGGAATGGAAGAATCGCCCCATCGGTCAACTTTCGGGAGGGCAACAGCAGCGGTGTTTTGTGGCGCGTGCCTTGGTTCAAAACGCACCCATCATCATTTTGGACGAACCGTTTGTTGGCATTGATGCGACCACCGAAGCCAAAATTATGGAAGTATTAAGGGCTGAAGCCCAAAGGGGAAAACTCATTTTGGTGATTCATCACGATTTATCAAAGGTGAAGCAATATTTTGATGAAGTTTTGATGATGAATCGGCGGTTGGTGGCCAGCGGTCCTGTAGAAGAAACCTTTACCGCCGAAAACATTGAAAAAACGTTTTCTGCCCCAGGAATCCATTTTCACCAAGCCCAACAATTGATGAAATCATGAACGAATTTTTGAATTTATTTGAATACGCTTACGTGGGAAGAGCCCTGATGGCCTCTTCCATGGTGGGCATCATGTGCGGTGTTTTGGGTTGCTTCATCGTTCTTCGAAACATGTCGCTCATCGGCGATGCGTTATCGCATGCCATTTTACCGGGCGTTGTTGTTGGATTTTTAATTGCTGGAGCCCAAACCTTCGCGTTTTTCACCGGATCGGTGGTTGCGGGCATGATTGCCGCGGTTTTGATTACGGTTTTACAACGGCATGCGAAGACCAAAAACGATGCTGCAATTGGAATTGTATTTACCTCGATGTTCGCCTTGGGAGTGATGGGAATTAGTGCCCTTACCCGAAAGGAAGGGGTGCATTTGGATTTGAAGGATTTTTTGTTTGGAAACGTATTGGGCATTGGGCCACAGGATATTTTATTGACCGGATTGATGTTGTTTTTTGTTATAGCATCGGTGGCGTTGTTCTATAAAAGCCTGTTCATTTCTACGTTTCAGCCCAATTTATCAGCAACCCTGGGTGTACCATCGGGGTTGATTCACTATTTTTTGATGTTGTTGCTCAGTTTGGCGGTGGTGTCGTCCTTGCAATCGGTGGGAGTTATTTTGGTGGTTGCGATGTTGATTATTCCGGCATCGACGGCGTATTTGCTCACGAATCGATTGCCATGGATGTTGGTTATTTCGGGTTCAATTGGTGCCATATCGGCTTTGTTGGGAATGATTTGGGCAATCGTTTGGGAAACCACACCGGGACCAGCCATGACTTTAACCGGAAGTGGAATATACCTTACTGCTCTTCTTTTCTCGCCCCAAAAAGGAATGATTGTTCGATTTTTCAGAAAGAAATCTCGTCAAAAAGATCATCAATGCGAAGATTTATTGAAAGAAGTTTACAAGGTTCAATTTGGAGAGAAGAACGGGAATGGAAGTTGGTCGGAACAACAATTTTATGCTTCAAAAAACTCCTGGAAACGGTTAGAAAAAAAGGGTTGGAAAAAGGCAGGTCTTCAACAATTGAGCGATGAGGGAATTCTAAAAGCCGAGTCGTTGATTCGTGCCCACCGTTTGTGGGAGAGTTATTTGCACCAATTGGGCGTAACCGAAGACGAACTGCACCCCATGGCCGAATCGTTGGAGCACCATTTGCATGCCGAATTTTTAAAGGAGCTCGACAAAGATTTGGGCCATCCCGACAAAGATCCCCACGGATCCAGTATTCCTAGATAAAAAGAAAGGAGGCCAATCGGCCTCCTTTCTTTTTGATCGTGAATTAAGGTTTGTACACCTTCAATTCAACGCGTCGGTTTTTCCGTTTGTTTTCGGGAGACGTATTCGGCGCAACAGGAACCGATGATCCAAATCCTTTGGCAACAATTCTGTTAGCGCTTACCCCTTTGGCAACCAAGTAGGTTTTCACTTCGGTTGCGCGGCTTAAGCTTAATGCTTGGTTTTTAGCAACTCCACCATCGTTATCGGTGTGGCCAGAAACTTGAAGGAAATAAGCAGGTTTTTGAACCAAAATCATCGCCAAGGAATCCAAACCAACTTTTGATTGAGAGGAGATGATGGACTTTCCGGTTTCAAACGTTAAGGTTTCGAATGCTTTTTTCAAAATCTCTTGTTCCTCAGCTTCCAAGTTAGCCGAAACAACATCTTTTTTCACCACCAACGGACATCCGTTATTTTCTTTGGTTCCGTACTCGTTGGGGCACTTGTCGTCAGGATCAGAAATGCCATCCAAATCAGAATCTTTGCAACCTTTGAAAGCAATCAAACCTGCGATGGTTGGACATTTATCTTCCTTGTCTGCGATTCCGTCTTTATCGGTATCGGGGCAACCTTTGGTTTTGATGCTTCCAGCTTCGGTAGGACAGTTGTCTTCTGCATCGGTAATTCCATCTTTATCGGTGTCGGGACAGCCCATCAATGATTTTAAACCCGCAACGGTAGGGCATTTATCGTCAACATCGGCAATGCTGTCGTTATCGGAATCAGGACATCCGTTTAAGAAAGCTTTTCCTGCGATGGTTGGACATTTATCTTCTTTATCGGCGATTCCATCTTTATCGGTATCGGGGCAACCTTTGAATTCTTTAATTCCGGCTACGGTAGGACAATCGTCTTCTTTATCGGCGATTCCGTCTTTATCGGTATCGGGGCAACCTTTGAATTCTTTAATTCCAGCTACATCCGGGCACTGATCGTCTTTGTCAACAATTTTATCGCCGTCTTTATCGGGGCAACCTTTGGTTTCCCAAGGACCTTTTTCACCGTCGCATTTATCCATTTTGTTGGAAACACCGTCTTTATCCTTGTCTTTCCAAGCTTTGTGGTAAAGCGGAATGGTTGCACCGGCGTAAAGGTCGATGCCGTTGAAGGTGGTTTTTCCGAAGAATCCTCCGATGTTATCGGAACCGATGAAAATGGGCCCGAAACGAGCGAACGCTCCAATTTGGAATTTGGTGTAATCGAAAGCGCTCATCATGGGGAGTGCAAATTCAAGGTGCCTGAATTCTACACGAGGACTGATGGCCAACATGGAAGGGGTGCGAACGGCAATCGCATTGGTTTTGCGAAGACTTTGCACCCAGTTACCGGAAACGTAAAAATAGCGATTGATTCTCCAATCGAAGTTGATGTTGAAGGTCGTTGGCAATCCAACGGAATAGCTGGTAGCGCTATCGGTGTGTTTAATGATTTTACCAACGGCTCCGGAAAAACTAGAGGTCGTTGTTAACCCCAAAGTATCCAGTTGTCCCCATTTCACGGTATCAGCGTTGGAAAGAAGTCGAAGTTGGTATTGGCGCACCCATTCTGAACTGCTGTAGTTGATGGATCCCAAATCGTTCAAGGAAACCCCAATTTTGTAGAGGTATTTGTTGCGGTCACGCTTCCATTTCATTTCATTATCGATGGATTGGTAGAAATCAGACCATTTTGGGCGGAATTCGTACACCACTCCAAAATCGAAACCAAGGCCACCGCCCAATTGGCGTTTAATCGTTTCATTTAAACCTAGCGATAAGGTGCGGTTGGAACCGCTTGGGGCAAAAATGCCATAATATTGTTCTTTTACGTAACCGTAGGAAATTTCATTTTGCGTAAGAACCAACGAGTCGGAGTTGTAGAAGTTGATGTTAACCCCTTTGTTCTGGATGTACATGTTGTAAATTCCAGTGAGGGATTTAACGGTTACTCCACCTTTTAGAAAGTGTTGTTCTTTGTTGATGATAACGCCACCGAATGTGAGCGCATTTTCCGCATAGCTGTTCACCATGAGTCCGAACTTGGCATCGGCGTGGAATTCGTTATTCAATGAAGGAAAATCCAAGCTATAGCGGGCCAAACGAACCAACGACTCATTCATTCCATTCAATTGAACCGTGGTTTTTACTCGATTCGAGTAAGCCAAACCGAAGTTTTTACCCAAACCAACGAAAAAGCTAGGGCCCATGATATCGTTGGAGATGTTCACGGTTTTATCTTTTCCGTTCAAGACTTCTTTCAAATAAGAATCTTGCCATACGGGTACCCCATTGAAAGAGTCGGTAATGGCTGTAGGGTCTTTTATTCCTGCTTTAGCAATTTCATAGAAGGAATACGGGGTTTCGGTAACCAGGTAATTGTTCGAGAAATTAAAACCGATATTGATGATGTTCAATTGGAACTTCATTCGGTTATCGGCCGCGTTGGCGGGATTGGTGCGAATGCTGGAAACACCTCCGAAATTAGAGTTGTAATAACCCAATTGATATTGTGCAAAAACAGGACTTGCGAACGATAACAGGAGGAAAAAGCCAAGGATTTGAAGTTTTTTCATAGGATAACGATTGTTTTACAAATATAAACGTTTAGATGTGAACTTGGCCGAAGGTTGCAAGAAAACCAAAAATTCGCGTTGTACCTTTGTGCAAAATCAGCAGGTATGATGAAGGTTGGAATTTCAATGGGCGACATGAATGGAATTGGCGTTGAGGTGGTTTTGAAAACGTTCAAAGACCCCCGGATGCTTCAAAAGATGATTCCCATTGTGTACGGTTCTTCGAAGGTCGTTTCCTTCCACCGGAAAGCATTGAATATTGAATTACCGCTTCAGCACATCAGCAGTATTGATCAAGCTCAGCCGAGGAAGCTCAATGTGCTTTCGGTAACCCAAGACGAGTTCGTTGTAGAGTTTGGGAAAGAAACAACCGAGGCTGGCCGATTGGCCCGTCTTTCTCTTCAAGCTGCGGCGGCCGATGTTCGAAACGGGTTGATCGATGTTTTGGTTACTGCCCCAATCAACAAACACAACATTCAGGGTGAAGGCTTTTCGTTCGCTGGACATACCGAATATTTGGCTCAAGCGTTTGGCGGTGCTCCGCTCATGTTGCTTTGTTCCGATGTGATGCGCGTGGGAACCGTTACCGGTCACATTCCCTTGCAAGAAGTTGCTCAAAAACTCACTTCAGAATTAATCCTTGAAAAATTGCGCATCATGAACCGCAGTTTAATTCAAGATTTCGGAATTTCCTTGCCTAAAATTGCGGTTTTGAGCATTGATCCTCACGCTGGAGACCAAGGAGTGATTGGAAAACTGGATCAATCGTTGCTGCAACCTACGCTTCGCAAAGCCATGGATGAAAAGTTGGTTGCTTTGGGTCCGTATCCGGCCGACGGGTTTTTCGGCTCGGGGCAATTCCGTGAATTTGACGGAATTTTAGCCATGTACCACGACCAAGGGTTAACGCCGTTCAAGGCCATGAATTTCCACTCAGGGGTTAATTTTACGGCCGGCTTATCGTCCATTCGCACTTCTCCCGACCACGGCGTTGGGTATGATTTGGCAGGAAAGGGCGTTGCGAGCGAGCAGTCTTTCCGAGAAGCGGTTTTTTCGGCCATGGATATCTACCAAAAGCGGAAAGAACAACTTCAATTAGAAGCCAATCAACTCATTCCTAAGAGAAAAGGAAAACAGGAAGAAGAATAATTGGGCATCTGTGGATAAGGTGTTGGTGAACTCCAAAAAAAAATGTACCTTTGCAATCCTCTTTGAAATAAATGGTGGTGGATCAAACGTTCAACATACGGATATCGGGCCAGCGACTGGGAATTCATGAGTTTGATTTCTTGGTTGATGATTCTTTTTTTTCGGCATTTGAACGATCTCAAATCCAAGTTGGAAACGTTTCGGTTCATGCCGAAATGGATCGCAAAGACCGCGAGTTCGATATTCGACTTTCTCTGGAAGGATGGGTTGAACAATCTTGCGTTCGTTGTTTGGAATTGGGAAGAATAGCTATTGCTGCGGAAGAACGATTGTTTTTTGAACTCCATCCCATTGATGGAATGGAAGAAACCGACGATGAAATCATCCGCTTGCCGATGGATATTTTGGAACTGGATCTATCTCAACCCATTTATGAGATGATTGCACTTTGTTTACCCATGCGATTCACGTGTGAAACCATCGAACAAAACTGTGATCCAGAAATGGAAAAACTCATTCAAGGAGAAAGCAACGAGAAGATGGATGAAAATGACATTGTTGATCCTCGTTGGGAAGCATTAAAAAAACTGAAATAAAGACAATAAAAGACCATGGCACATCCCAAAAGTCGAATTTCCAAACAGCGCCGTAACAAGCGCCGTACCCACTACAAAGCTACTGCTCCTGCATTAACCATTGATGCAACAACCGGACAGTACCACCTTCGTCACCACGCTCACCAGCACGATGGTAAAGTTTACTACCGTGGTCGTGTGTTGATTGATAATGGAGCTTCTTCATCCGAAGAAACTACCGAGGAAACAAACGGTTAATCCATTGAGAATCGGGCTCGATTTGATGGGCAGCGATTTAGGTCCACAGCGTGTGCTGGAGGGCCTAAACGCGTTTTTAGGCCTAGGGTTAACGGCGCATGTAGTCGTATATGGAAACATGGAAGAACACCAAAACTTGGTTGATTCTTTTGCTTTTCCCGATCACGTCTCTTTCGAGCATTGCACCGAAGCCATAGAAATGGGTGAACACCCGGCTAAAGCCGTCATGCGAAAAACCGACTCCTCCATTGTTCGCGGATTTGCAGATTTAAAGGCAAGAAAAATTGATGCCTTTGCATCAACCGGAAACACCGGAGCCATGATGACCGCCGCCATGATGTCGGTAAAAACCATTCCCGGAGTTATTCGCCCAGCCATTGCATCGGCCATTCCCCGCGAAAACGGCCAAGTTGGACTGCTCATGGATGTTGGAGCCAATGCAGATTGCAAGCCCGACTATCTTTTTCAATTTGGAATCATGGGCCATTGGTACGCCAAGACCGTGCTCGGAATCGATTCTCCCAAAATTGGCTTGATCAACATCGGAGAAGAAGAAGAGAAAGGAAGTTTATTGTGTCAGGCCGCCTACAAAATGATGAAAGACAATGATCTCTTTCAATTCATTGGGAACATCGAAGGCCGAGACATGTTTAGTTCCGAGGTGGATGTGATGGTGACCGATGGTTTTACGGGGAACGTGATGTTGAAATTAGCCGAATCGTTCTACCGAATGATTCGAATGCGAAAAATCCAAGACGATTTTTTCAAACAATTGAATTACGAAATTTACGGCGGAAGCCCCATTCTCGGTGTTAATGGAAATGTTATCATTGGGCATGGAAGTTCTTCGGCCACGGCCATTGGAAATATGATCGCCCAAGGATACCACATGGCTCAACATGGCTTGAGAGAAAAAATTGAAACGGCGTTTCAGTAAAATTGTAGGTTGGGTTTTCCCTTTTTTTTACGAACTTTGCTTATTATTTGAATAACTATGAGTGGAATTAAAGCTGCTATTACAGGAATTCATTCTTGGACTCCCGATTACGTATTAACCAATGCAGAGTTAGAAACCATCATGGATACCACCGATGAGTGGATTACTACCCGAACCGGCATTAAAGAGCGTCGTCTATTGAAAGATTCCGACAAGGCGACTTCGTATTTGGCGACTAAGGCGGTTGAAGGGTTATTGGAAAAAACCGGAACAAAACCGGAAGAGGTTGAATTTCTCATTCTTGCAACAGCTACTCCCGATATGTTGTTTCCCGCAACTGCCAATTTGGTGACTGGAAACTTGGGAATGGTTAATGCCGGAGGATACGATATCAGCGCAGCATGTTCCGGATTTTTATTTGCATTAACCACGGCTTCAAAATTGATTGAAGCAGGGATGTACAAAAAAATTATTGTCGTTGGTGCCGATAAAATGTCGAGCATCGTTGACCTTTCTGATCGAACAACTGGAATTATTTTTGGAGATGGTGCTGGTGCTGTTCTTTTGGAACCAAGTCAAGATGAAAATGGAATCATTGACTGCATCATGAAATCGGATGGCCAAGGGGTAAAACACTTGCACCAAAAGGCAGGAGGTTCATTGAGGCCAGCCACCGCAGAAACAGTCGCCCGAAATGAACACAAAATCTACCAAGAGGGGCAAGTTGTGTTTAAGTTTGCTGTAACTCGCATGGCAGATGTAGCAGCGGAAATCATGGAAAGAAATCATCTTACAGCAGATGATATTGCATTTTTAGCGCCACACCAGGCCAATAAACGAATCATTGATGCGACAGCTGCACGCATGGGAATTGGCCCAGAAAAGGTGATGCTGAACATTCACAAATATGGAAATACTACCAACGGTACCATTCCTATTGTGATGCACGAATATGAAAACAGACTAAAAAAAGGAGATAACATAATTTTAGCGGCCTTCGGCGGCGGGTTTACTTGGGGTGCCATTTACCTCAAGTGGTCCTATGATCCAAAATAAAAAACTATGGCAACAACGGCAGACATTAAAAACGGTCTTTGTATCATCCACAACAACGATATTTTTCAAGTGGTTGAATTCTTGCACGTAAAACCAGGGAAAGGCCCTGCTTTCGTGCGAACCAAAATGAAAAGCGTGCGTACAGGAAGATCCTTAGATCACACCTTTCCTTCTGGCCACACCATTGATGTGGTGCGGATCGAAACGCATAACTTTCAGTTTTTGTACAAGGATGGCACCACCCACCACTTTATGAATTCTGAAACGTATGAACAGATTTCGGTGGAGGAAGGACAAATCAATGCACCCCAGTATTTGAAAGAAGGGCAAGAGTGCATCGTGCAAATCAAGGCCGACGATGAGTCCATTCTAACCGTAGAATTGCCTCAGTACGTGGTATTGAAGGTAACGTATTCTGAACCCGGTTTCAAAGGAAACTCAACTTCAGGAAACATAACAAAACCCGCCCAATTGGAAACGGGTGCCGATGTTCGCGTTCCCCTTTTCATTGAAACGGACGAGACCATTAAAATTGATACCCGAACCGGGGATTACATTGAACGAGTAAAAGACTAAACACAACCACTATGGATATTAAAGAAATCCAAGAATTAATTCGCTTCGTTGCCAAATCTGGCGTGAATGAAGTAGAATTGGAAAGAGACGGATTCAAATTGAGCATCAAAGCCAACGCTCCGGCTCCCGTAGCCCAAGTTGTTGCCGCGCCGATGCCGGTACAGGTTGCCGCTCCGGCTCCCGTTGCCGCCGCTGCTCCGGCCCCAGCTGCCGCT
>CANHCV010000050.1 GCA_947459245.1 Bacteroidota bacterium | reverse complement strand
TACATCCGATTCATTAAAGTTTGCCGATAATAATCCCATCATTAAAACGCTGCAATTGAACTCCAATGTTAATCTTAAACTCAATAAGAATTTGAACATCAGAGATTCCTTGGTTTTAAACAACGGGAAGTTAACCATAGGCAATAATCATGTTTCTGCGAAGTCCATCGTAACAGCATCAAATAGTAATTATGTTCAAACCAACGGAACCGGAAAACTGTATTCTTCCATTGGAACAACCCAGAAAATATTACCCGTAGGGAACTCGAGTTATAATCCGATCACCATTTCGTTACAATCGGGCGTCGATTCTTTTGGGGTTTCTATTTCTGATCAAATTCGCACCTTGGGTACTTCTGGAACGGCGTTAACCAACGGCAATGTTCAAGTAACTTGGGATATTCAACGAGTTGCCCAAAATGGATCACCCGTTAATCTCTCATTCGCTTGGAATGCAAGTCAGGAACAAACCGGTTTTAATCGCAGTTTGTGTTATGCAAGCCATTACAATTCTGTTTCCCAAGCCTGGGAAAAATTAGCTTCCGGTTCAAAAAGTGCTACAGGTGCAGGATCATATCAACTTTCCTACACGAATTACACGGGAACATTCTCTCCATTCGGAGTAGGTTCTGGAAACGGTGCGTTACCGGTAGAATTGAAGTTTTTCAACGTGAAAAAGAGCAACAATGAGCATGTACTTTTTTGGGAGACCGCTTCGGAAAAACAGTTTAGTCATTTTGAAATTCAGCAATCAACCGATGGGAAAACCTTTCATGCCCTTGAAAAAGTTGCATCAAAAGGAGGTAATGCTTCCTTGTACGAAACCCGAATTTTGGAGAATCGTTCTGGAGAATTTTACTACCGTTTGGCCATGGTTGATTTGGATGGGTCGGTTCATTATTCTTCTATCCAAAAGTTGGTGGTGTTGAACCAAACATCCATCCAATTGTATCCTAATCCTGTTCAAGATCAATTAATTGTTCAGTTGGATGGCAAGAAATCGGGTCAAGGAAAATTGTCCATCTATAACATTCTAGGTAAAATGGTTTACCAACAAACCATTTGGATGAAAGATGGTGAGCAAACCATCCAACTGCCCATTTTCGATCAACTCCCATCAGGAACCTATTCCCTTCAAATCGAAAATCAAGGAGAAATGATTCAGCAGAAGGTAATCAAAAAGTAATTCACGTTTCAAATTCATTTTGAAACCAAATAATTCAATCAAACACGGCTTCAAGATCTATTTTTGAATTGGCTTTTCCAAGCCGTGTTTGTGTTGAGGTAAAAAGGGTCATAATAGTGTGACCCTTTTTCTTATTTTTAAGGTATGAACGGAATTGAAATCATTCATCTTCTCATTTTATCCATCGCCATTGGATTCGGATTTTTCTTTTTATTTGGTCCGCATTATAACCCGTTTCAAAGTCGGTTATTTGGTTTTTTTTTCCTTTTATCCAATTTTCGTTTCCTCAATTTTCTCCTTCTTAAATACCATTTATCGTCCTTTGCTCCATATTTCTACCCATTGAGTGGAGTATTGATGTTTTTTATTCCACCTGTTTTCTGGTTGTATTTGGAATCCATCATCGATAAGAAAAATCGTTTTGAAAAGTCTGATTGGTTGCACTTTGCTCCAGGAATCATGCTGTGTATTTTGATTCTTCCTCGATTAATTCAACCGGAAGCAGTCATGATAGAGCAAATGGAAACGTTGGGACAAATGGAAGTGGCTAAAGTGTTTTTTGTTTACTTGTCAGACCAAGAACCCAATATGCGATTCGCTTTCTCCATGGGCATTTACTTTAGCATTTATCTCTTTTTTTTCTGGAAAAAGTTAATTCCATTTATTTCAACGAAAACAAAAAAAGTTATTGATCCTTCAACTCGATTTTTTTTGATTTGGCTTTTTTCAGGGTTTACTTATACGTTACTTTTCTCTTTTGTACTCTCTTTGATCAATCACGGATGGATTGGGTGGATCTCTTTATCAGCGGGCATAGAATTGGTCTATGGTTTGAGAAGTATCATGTATTTGGTATTGGTTATCCTTCTTTTGAAAAATCGGGAATTGATGTTTGGTGTTGTAACGATTGATACGGATGAACTTCAAATGGAAGAAAAAATGATTGAGTTAACCGAGGAGGAGGAGCGGCAAAATTGGTTTTTAATAGATCATTACCTTGCTGGACACCCGTATGTTCAACAACAATTCAATTTGCAAGTGATGTCGAAATCGATTCAGTTAAGCAGTTCCATCGTTTCGGGCATGATTCGTCAGAAATACGAAAAATCTTTTGTTGAATTTCGAAATGATCTTCGTGTTGAATACGCAAAAACACTGATGGAGCAGCACCTTCACAAAACGCAAACGTTGGAAAGTATTGGTAGAATGTCGGGCTTCGCTTCGCGAACCACCTTTTTTAATTCCTTCAAAAAAAGTACGGGAATGAACCCAAGTCAGTTTATTGAAGAAATGGGAGGATGATTCCCTTCCATTAATAATTTTCTGTGCTTATTTTTGTCCATGGAAATTTCTTTACCTCGCATCGTTAACATCACAGGAAAACCCGGCTTATATCGGGTGATTACCGCAACAAAAAATTCATTTGTCGTAGAATCCATCGAAGAGAAACCCAAAAAGATGGTGGTTGCTGCTACGCAACGAATCGCTTCATTGAACGACATCTCCATCTTTACCGTTGAAGATTACATCATGCTCTCTGAGGTATTTGCTCGCATGCAAACCAAAGAAAATGATTTAAAACCTCAAGAAGTGGGTGCAGATAATTATGCACTGATGGAGTACTTTGAACAAATTGTTCCTGAATACGATGAAGATAAAGTACATCCTTCCGATATGCGCAAAGTGATCAAATGGTTCGTGCTGTTGCGTCCTTTCATCGATTTCGTTGCCTACCAAGAAGAACAGAATAAAAATAAAGAAGCCAACGCATGAAATTCGGAGTCGTAACCTTTCCGGGATCCAATTGCGATTTCGATACCATTTATGCCCTGCGTGATTTATTGGGCCAAGAGGTTGTTTCCCTTTGGCACAAAGACACCAATCTTCAAGGGGCCGATTTTGTGTTTATCCCTGGAGGGTTTTCCTACGGAGATTACCTTCGCTCCGGTGCGATTGCTCGTTTCTCCCCAATCATGAACGAAGTCATCGCTCACGCCAATCGCGGTGGTTACGTTATGGGAATCTGCAACGGATTTCAAATCATTACCGAAGCTGGTTTGGTAGATGGTGCGTTGCGCCATAACGACAGCCGAAAATTCATCTGCAAAAATGTTTATTTGCGCACCGAAACCAATCAATCCTTAATCACCCAAGGAATGTCAAAGGGTGAAGTCATTCAAATTCCCATCGCCCACGGTGAAGGGAATTTCTACGCTTCAGAAGACACCTTGAAAAGATTGAACGATGATGATTGCGTTCTTTTTCGCTACAGCGACGCCCATGGGCAAGTTAATTCCTCAACCAATCCCAACGGAGCTTGCGAAAATATTGCTGGAGTTACCAATAAAAAACGAAATGTATTCGGCATGATGCCTCACCCTGAGCGAGCTTCCGACCCAATTCTCGGCAATACCGACGGATTGAGGATTTTGGAATCCATCTTAGCGTTAGTATAAAAAAAGCCCCGTGATTACGGGGCTTTTTTTATGGTTGCAATCGGCCAATGCTCCAATTTTCAGTTTCGTCCATTTCGTAGAAAATACGGTCGTGGAGTCGGGAAGGGCGGCCCTGCCAAAATTCAAAATAAGTTGGAATGAGTCGATAGCCGCCCCAATGTTCCGGACAGGGTACGGCATCTTCGTTTTCAAAGTGGGCTTCCACCTTTTGCGCTTTGATTTGGAGTGCTTCTTTCGATTCGATTGGGCGACTTTGGTCGGATGCCCATGCTCCTAATCGATTTCCTTTGGGGCGAGAGTGAAAGTAAGCCGTACTTTCTTCGGGAGAGGTTTTTTGAACGCTTCCTTCAATGCGAACTTGACGTTCGAGCTCAGGCCAAAAAAAGTTGAGGGCGGCTTGTGGATTTTCGAGGAGATTTTGCCCTTTTTTCGATTCGTAGTTGGTGAAAAACGTTAAACCAAGCGGCGAAATTCCTCGAAGCAAAACGATTCGAGAGCTTGGTTTCAAATCGTTTCCTACGGTACTCAACGTCATGGCGTAAGGTTCAATCAAATCGGCGTCGAGGGCTTCTTTCATCCACCGTTCAAATTGCTGAATGGGGTTGGGACCAACATCGGAAACATCCAGAGATTCTTTCGAATATTCAAGGCGCAAATCTTTGATTGCTTTCATATTACGTGAACTTTTCCCCTTTTAATCGTTTGATGTCGTTGTAAACGTTCTTCAATTTTTCTTCATCTCCTTTTGGTGCAATCAACAAAGCGTCTTCGGAATCAACCACGATGTAGCCTTCAAGGCCATCAACCACTACTAATTTGTGATCTGGAGCCAAAATGGTAGAATTCGAGGTGTTGTAAACAACCACATTGCTTCCGTTCACGGCATTTCCAAGATAGTCTTTTTCGTGGGCTTCCCACAAGTGATTGAAATTGATAACCCGCTTAAAATCGAAATTTCCAACAAAACAAAACGCTTTGGATTGTTTGTAGAGGATTTCAAATCGGAAGGCTACGTTTCTGCACAAAGGATAAATTTTATTGAGGGTAGATTTTTCCTTTTTGGTATTCAACCATTTTTCAGAATCTTGAAACAGTTCCAATAAATCGGGAGCATGCTCTTCGTAGGTTTTGAAAAGGTAGGATAGGGGAGCGCAGAATAGGGAAGTGTTCCATAAAAATTCACCACTTCTGATGAAGGTGGTTATCAATTCGGGAATGGCCGAGTCGGCAAAGGTTTTTACGGGGAAAACTTGGTCGGTTACGGCTTGGTTGGTTTGAATTTGAATGAAACCGAAGGTGGGTTCCAAGGAAGCTGGTTTAACTCCCATCACCATCATGCAAGCATTTTCCCGAGAATAGGAAATCATCTTTTTGATGTCTTCAGCAAATTTATCGCCCTCATTGGTGTAAAAATCGCAATTGCTTTGAAGGATGAGCGCCTGTGGATTTCGCAGTTGAATTTTTTTGATCGCGTACAAAAATCCCGGAGCAGTATTTTTCCTCAAGGGTTCAAGAATTAGGTTTCCAGGAGAAAGGAAGGGCAATTGCTCAGTAACCAAACTCGCGTAAGTGTCGTGAGTAATCACAAAAATATTTTCTCTAGGAACGAATTCCGAAAATCGTTCAAAGGTCATTTGAAGCATGGACTTTCCTTGGGAGAGCAAATCGTAGAATTGTTTCGGCTTATTCGTTTTGCTCAGCGGCCACATCCTTGTGCCCAATCCTGCGGCCTGGATGACGATGTACGTATCTTGTAAATTCAAAGTCAATAAATTAAGCAAATTTACCACGAATTCAACAAACTAAAGTACCTTTGTGGTGTTAATGAAATGCAAATAAAAAAACGATGAGCGCTCCTTTTCAAGTAGTTAATATTTACACCGAGTCTACCCCAAATCCGGAAACCATGAAGTTTGTTACCAACCGTTTACTTTCCGGTGAGGTTCTTAATTTCACTTCCGTTCAAGAAGCTTCAGATAGCCCATTGGCGCAACGGTTGTTCGATTTCCCGTTTGTAAAAGCCATTTTTATTTCTCAAAACTACATCACCATCACCAAAGGGGATGATGAGGACTGGGATGAATTGATTCCTGTTGCCAAAGATTACATCAAGAATTACTTGGAATCTGGTTTGCCGATCTTCGAAAAGAAAAAAGTTGAATTGGAGGATCAAAGCGACGATCAAAGTCCAATTGCATTAAAAATCAAAGACATTCTCCGTACCTACATTCAACCAGCTGTGGAACAAGACGGAGGAGCCATCTTTTTTAAGCATTTTGAACCTACCTCAGGGGTGGTTACAGTAAGCCTTCAAGGCAGCTGCAAAGGATGTCCTTCCAGCATCATTACTTTGAAATCGGGAATTGAAAACATGCTGAAACGCATGATTCCGGAGGTGACTGAAGTCGTGAGCGAGGGTTAACAGCAAAAAAAATCCTGCTTCGGCAGGATTTTTTTTTCGTAATCGTTAATGGATTAGCTCAATAAAGCATTTCTGAATTCTGAATTCAATCGAGCAATGTTTTCAAGGCTGATGCCTTTTGGACACTGAACAAAGCAAGCACCGGTATTGGTACAAGCACCGAATCCCTCTTCATCCATTTGGTGCAACATTTTAGTAACGCGCTCTTTTCGCTCAACCTGTCCTTGAGGTAACAAGGCCAATTGGCTCACTTTTGCAGAAAGGAACAAGGTTGCAGACGCGTTTTTACAAGTAGCTACGCAGGCACCACAACCAATGCAGGTAGCCGCATCGAATGCCTTATCGGCATCGGGTTTTGGAATAGCGATAGCGTTGGCATCCAAGGTATTTCCACTGGTGTTTACACTAACGTAACCGCCAGCTTGGATGATTCGGTCGAAAGCCGAACGGTTCACGGCCAAATCTTTCACAACGGGAAAAGCTTTCGCTCTCCAAGGTTCGATAAAAATGGTTTCACCGTCTTTGAACGAACGCATGTGCAATTGGCAAGTGGTTACCCCTTTTACCGGACCGTGGGCTTCACCATTGATGAACAACGAGCACATTCCGCAAATTCCTTCACGGCAATCGTGGTCGAACGCAATGGGATCATCGCCTTTTTCGATTAATTCTTCATTCAAAACATCCAACATTTCCAAAAACGACATGTCGTCGGATACGTTGTTGGCTTGGTAATCTACCATGCGCCCTTGATCGTTTGGACCTTCTTGACGCCAGATTTTTAGTTTTAAGTTCATGGTAAGACCTCCGATTATTTATAAGAACGTTGTTGCATTTTAACGAATTCGTAGTTCAATTCTTCTTTGTGTAGAACTGCTTTTCCTGGATCTCCTTGGAATTCCCAAGCGGCCACATAGGCGTAATTGGCGTCATCGCGCAAGGCTTCTCCTTCTTCCGTTTGGAATTCCTCTCGGAAGTGTCCACCGCAACTTTCATTGCGATTCAAAGCATCCATGCACATCAATTCACCCAATTCTAAGAAATCTGCCACGCGACCAGCTTTGTCCAATTCAGGATTGTAGCGATCTGCTTTTCCGGGAACGCGAACATTTTGGTAGAAGTCATCGCGCAACTTACGGATCTCGGAAATAGCATACTCCAAGCCTTCCTTGTTGCGCGCCATTCCGCAGTAATCCCACATCAATTTACCCAATAAACGGTGGTAATGATCAACCGTTTTGGTTCCTTTGTTATTCAGGAAGAAAGAGATGCGATCTTTTACTTCTTTTTCTGCAGCTTCAAACGCCGGATGATTGGTATCGATTTTAGGCGTACGAATATCATCGGCCAAGTACTCACCGATGGTGTAGGGGAGAACGAAATAACCGTCGGCCAAACCTTGCATCAATGCTGATGCGCCCAAACGGTTCGCACCGTGATCGGAGAAATTGGCTTCACCGGCCGCGAAACAACCTGGAACTGTGGTCATCAAGTTGTAATCAACCCAAAGGCCACCCATGGTATAGTGCACCGCGGGATAAATCATCATGGGAGTTTCGTATGGATTGTCGGCCGTAATTTGTTTGTACATGTCGAACAAGTTACCGTACTGCTTTTCCACTACTTTTTTCCCTAGGGAAATGATTTCTTCTTTGGAAGCGTTTTTCAAACCTTTCAAATTCGCTTCGGTTTTTCCGTATCGCTCAATCGCAGAAGCGAAATCCAAATAAACGGCTTCTCCGGTTTTATTGACACCAAATCCTGCGTCGCAACGCTCTTTCGCTGCACGAGAAGCAATGTCGCGAGGAACTAGGTTACCGAAAGCTGGATAACGGCGCTCCAAATAGTAGTCGCGGTCTTCCTCTTTCAATTGGGTTGGCTTCAATTTGCCAGCACGAATGGCTTCAGCATCTTCTTTTTTCTTGGGTACCCAAATGCGACCATCGTTACGAAGCGATTCCGACATCAAAGTCAACTTCGACTGGTGATGTCCGGAAACAGGAATACAAGTTGGGTGAATTTGAGTGTAACATGGATTCGACATGAACGCACCGCGTTTGTGGGCTTTCCATGCTGCCGTTACGTTTGATCCCATGGCATTGGTAGAAAGGAAAAATACGTTTCCGTATCCGCCCGTACACAAAACCACCGCATGAGCTCCGTGGCGTTCTACTTCACCCGTAACCATGTTGCGGGCAATGATACCGCGTGCTTTACCATCTACAACCACCAAGTCAACCATTTCATGACGGCTGTACATGGTTACTTTTCCTTTAGCAATCTGACGGCTGATGGCGGAATAGGCACCCAACAACAATTGCTGACCGGTTTGTCCTTTTGCGTAGAAAGTTCGAGAAACTTGAACACCACCGAAAGAACGGTTATCCAACAAGCCGCCGTAATCGCGGGCGAAAGGAACTCCTTGTGCTACGCATTGGTCGATGATGGAAGCCGAAACTTCAGCCAAACGGTAAACGTTGGCTTCACGAGCTCGGTAATCTCCACCTTTGATGGTATCATAGAACAAACGGTAAACGGAGTCACCGTCGTTCATGTAATTTTTAGCTGCGTTGATACCGCCTTGTGCTGCGATGGAGTGAGCACGGCGAGGGGAGTCTTGAAATGCGAATGCTTTTACATTGTACCCCATTTCGGCAAGGGAAGCCGCTGCAGAGGCTCCGGCCAAACCGGTACCAACTACAATAACATCGATGCGCATTTTGTTGGCCGGACTCACCAAACGGATGTGTCCTTTGTGATTTGACCACTTCTGCTCTAACGGACCAGCAGGAGATTGTGCGTTTAATTTACTCATATCTGTATCTCCAATTAATCGTTTTCAACTTCAATAAGGGTGGATTTCGCTTTGTACGATTCCGATTTTTGAATTTCTTCAGCACTTGGAATGAAGTGATAAACGTACAAAGGAATGATGGCAAAAGCCATGGGAACCACGATGGAGAAAATTACTCCAACGCGTTTTACCAATAGGGTTAGGTTTTCGTGAACCAAACCTAAAGTGCGGAAAGCACTTTGGAATCCGTGGTACAAATGGAATCCAATGGGGATCATGCACAATACATACAACAACATGTAGGGGAAACTGTGAAACGCCTCAACCACTTCCAAATAAAGGTCTTTTACCTCATCTCCATTATCCAATTTGAAAGTTGGTTTCATTTCGAAGTGCATTTCAAACCAAAAGTCTGACATGTGGATGATGATGAACGCCAACATGGCAGTTCCCAAGATTCCCATGTTTCTAGAAGCCCAAACGGAACTCGTGCTGGCCTTTTCGTGTGCGTAGCGCTGAGGACGAGCAGCACGGTTGGCCATTACCAACATGATACCATCGATGGCGTGAAACAAGATGGAAAAATAGGTTACGTAAGATAAAACCTTCACGAGCGGATTGGTGGTCATGAATTGGGCATAAGCATTGAATGATTCTGCCGCATGAGTGGGGTCACTAATAAGCAACTGGAGGTTTCCTGCAAGGTGACCTACTAAAAAGGTACACAGGAAAAGCCCCGTTAATGCCATCCACCATTTTTTCGCAATGGATGATTTAATGAGTACTGAGTTTGCCATACATTTTACTTTTGGTGCAAAGGTAAGTTTTTATTTTTAACGATGAAGGGGTGAATTTGTTCACAAATTATTCGAAATCGACTTTTCTAACGTACTTAATATGATCTGTGGCTTACCAGATTTGGTTGATGGAATGGAATCAACCATTTTAAACGTAATCATCAATTCTTCTCCCGCTTTTTCATTCATGATTTGATGAATTCGCGAAAGAACTTCCGGTTTAAAGGTTGAAGGATCAGGAATGTATTCAATTTCAAATCGGTCTAGCTGGTGTTGAATAACCCGAAACTGATAGATTTCCTGAAAATATTCCCAAATTCCCGTGAAGAAATGCACAATTAATATCTTTCCAGAAGGGGTTTTTACCAAATCGGTATCTCTACCCACAATTTTTTCAAGGAGGGGGAAGTTTCTTCCGCAAGTGCAGGGTTGCGGGTTTTTAGGACGAATGGCAATGTCTCCTAAGTAAAAGCGGATCAACGGCATTTTATGTGCGTCTAAACGGGTTACCACCACAAATCCTGGTTCTCCATCGGGAACTGGATTCCCCGATTCATCCAATAGTTCCAAATAATTTTGTGCTGAAATTTGGTGGTAATTCCCCATTTCGCACTGACTAGCCATCATAAATCCCTCAGTGCAACCATAGGTGTCAAACACTTTGGTATGGAAAACCTTTTCAATTTTCTCTCGATAATGGGGGAACATTTTATCTCCCAATGAAATAACTGCCTTGAATTTGATCCCGTTTATCCCCATTTCTTCTGCTTTTTGAGCATATCCGTATAGGGCCGAGGCGTAGCCGATGAAAAAGTCGGGTTTCCTTTTTTCATTTTTCAACAAGGCTTTTTTAACCACCTCATCAGAAATGTTGTATGCCAGCTGATAATCCGTACGCAAAAAGATGTCCTTCATTCGTTTCATGAAGGACCTTTTGGGAGACATCCCCAATTGCAGGATTTTGCCTCCAATGCGAAAACCGCCCCATTCCCAAAAACTGGTTTGAACGGCTTGTCCACGTAAATATTCCCGTTGGGTAAGAAAAATTTCGCTTTGCAATCCGCTTGAACCACTGCTTTTTTGGCAAATGATATCTTTTCCATCCAGGGAACCAACCACCAATTCTTTTCCAACTTCTCTTAAGGTAGATTTGTGAATGATGGGGAATTTTTTGATATCCTCCAAAGCATCTCCAGAAAGAACAATTCCCAATTTCTGATAATAAGGAACATGCTCCTTCGCATATTTCATGATGGCATTCAATTTTGTTTTTTGAAGCTCATCAAGCTCATGTTTTGAACGGAAAGGAATTTTTCGGTATTCCCTCAACGTTTTCATGAATTCTGTTTTGAAATACCAATCGCCGAATGGTAATACAAACTTTTCTAAAAAAAATCCCAACATGCTTCACAAAAGTAAGGCATGAAAGTTGAATAATAGGGATTCGCACCCACAATGGGATTGAATTCCGTGGATGTTTTATACCTTTAATGCATATGATTCAATATTTTGAAAACGACGATTTTGAAATGGAAATGAATACAGTAGATGTTGTGGAACTTTCTAACGATGAAATTTCTGCCAACATGCCCGCAAAACTGCCAATTCTTCCTCTTCGCAATATGGTACTTTTCCCATCTACGGTTATTCCAATTACTGTTGGAAGGGCTAAGTCCATCAAGCTGATCAAAGAATACAAAAAGAACGGGAATTTCTTTGGGGTTGTAACCCAGAAAGATCCCAACGTTGAAGATCCAACTCAGGATGATTTGTATAAAATTGGGACCTTGGCCAAAGTGATCAAAACGTTCAAACTTCCCGATGGAGAAACAACGGTGGTCATTCAGGGCGTTTCTCGATTTGAAATGCTGGAACTAACAGACACGGAGCCTTATTTAATGGCCAAAGCCAAGGAAATTGAGGAGGAGGTGCTCGACGCTAATTCACCGGAGTTGTTGGCTTTGGTATCTTCCCTCAAGGAAGCGGCCTTCAACGTCATCAATATTTCCAATTACATTCCGAATGAGGCTGTTAATGCGCTGAAAAATGTAACCAGTCCTCGGTTCTTGGCCAATTTAATTGCCACCCATTTGCCCATTTCTGTAGAAGAAAAACAATCCATTTTGGATGTTCTCCCATTTTCAGAAATGGCCTTTAAACTCATTGAATTGCTTCAAAAAGAGTTTAACCTACAGGAAATCAAAAACCGAATTCAAGACAAAGTTCGTTCCGATATCGATCAGCAACAAAAAGAGTATTTCCTCCATCAGCAGTTAAAAACCATTCAAGAAGAATTGGGCGGAAAAACTCCTGATTTAGAAGTTCAAAACCTTCGAGAACGTGGAAAACAAAAGTCCTGGCCTGCTGAAGTAGCCGAATTCTTCAACAAAGAGTTGGATAAATTGCAGCGGATGAATCCTGCAGCTGCCGATTATTCCGTTGTGCTCAATCACGTAGAGCTGCTGCTGGATCTTCCATGGAACCAATACACCGTCGATCATTTCGATATTAAAAAGGCTCAAAAAATCCTCGAAAGAGATCATTTTGGATTGGACAAAGTCAAAGATCGAATTTTGGAGTATTTGGCAGTTCTCAAGTTGAAATCCGACATGAAAGCACCCATTTTGTGTTTGGTTGGTCCTCCTGGAGTTGGAAAAACCTCTTTGGGTCGTTCCATTTCTGAAGCCATCGGCCGAAAATATGTGCGCATGTCGTTGGGTGGCGTTCGCGATGAAGCAACCATTCGTGGCCACCGAAAAACGTACATTGGGGCGATGCCAGGGCGCATTATTCAGTCCATCAAAAAAGCTGGGTCATCCAATCCCGTCATCATCCTCGATGAAATTGATAAGGTCGGTTCTGATTTTCGGGGCGATATCTCCTCTGCATTGCTGGAAGTCCTTGATCCTGAACAAAATTCTACGTTTTCCGATCACTACCTCGAACTTGATTACGATTTGTCTAAGGTCATGTTCATCGCAACTGCCAATTCCCTTTCAACCGTTCAACCCGCCTTGCTCGACCGAATGGAAATCATTGAAATCAATGGTTACACCATGGAAGAAAAGGTGGAAATTGCCAAGAAATATCTCGTTCCGAAACAATTGTCTGAGCATGGTTTAAAAAAGAAAGATTTGGAGATTGGGCCTGATGAATTGGAATTTGTAATTGATGGATATACCCGAGAAAGCGGAGTGAGAAACCTCGATAAACAAATCGCTTCCTTGGTTCGTGGGACTGCAAAAGAAAAAGCTTTGGGCAATTCATTCAACAAAAAAATGTTGAAGGAAGATGTTCGAAAAATTTTAGGAATACCCCGATTTGAGCACGATCGATATGAAAATTCTTCGGTGGCCGGAGTGGTTACCGGACTTGCATGGACTGCCGTTGGAGGTGATATTTTGTACATAGAATCTTCCATTTCTCCAGGAAAAGGTCGTTTAACCATAACCGGTAATTTGGGCGATGTAATGAAGGAATCTGCCTCCATTGCCCTTGGTTACATCAAAGCCCATTTCTCGAAATGGAACATTGATCCAAAATTGTTTGATGCCACCGATTTGCACATTCACGTTCCCGAGGGCGCTACTCCCAAAGACGGACCTTCGGCAGGCATTACGATGTTAACTTCTTTGGTATCTTCTTACACCCAACGACAGGTAAAGGCAGGGATTGCCATGACCGGTGAAATTACTTTGCGTGGAAAGGTTTTGCCCGTTGGAGGAATCAAGGAGAAAATACTTGCTGCAAAACGAGCGGGCATTAAAACCATATTACTTTGCAAGGAAAACCGCAAGGATATTGAAGAAATTAACCAAGATTACATTCGCGATTTGGAATTTATTTTCGTTGATCGAATGGAAGAAGTGATTGAACACGCCATTTCAACAGATTTGGTTGAAAATTCCGTCGATTTGAAAGCAATTTTAGAGCAATCGATTTCCAATAAATGAGCGAATTGAAAGGATTGGTGGTAAAGTCCACCGGTAGCTGGTACCGAATTTGGGCGAACGGAGCCTTCATGGATGTTCGTGCTGCCGGAAAAATTCGTCTGAAAGGATTGAAAACCACCAATCCGATTGCCGTTGGCGATTGGGTGATTGTTCGGAATGATCTCATTCAAGAAGTGGAAGAACGAAGGAATTACATGATCCGTCGGTCAACCAATTTGAGCAAGCAATACCATATTTTGGCCGCGAACCTCGATGCAGCAATTTTGGTGGCTTCCATTACGCGGCCACGCATTGCCCCAGGATTTATCGATCGTTTTCTGGTTAACGCCGAAGCGTACCAAATTCCGGCAGTACTCATCATCAACAAAATCGACTTGGTCGCTGACGATGATGAGGAACTGGAAGATTTGGCTTTCCTTTACCGAAGTGTTGGCTATCCTGTTTTTTTATTGTCAACCGAAACCAATGAAGGACTTCAATCTTTTGTTGAATCAATTGTTGGTAAAACAGTGCTTTTCAGTGGATTCAGTGGAGTAGGGAAGAGTACGCTTCTGAACCGAATCGACCCTTCCATTGAACAGAAAACGGGAGAGGTTTCGGTTTCAAATGAAAAGGGAAAACACACCACCACCTTTGCCGAGATGTTTATGCTCAACAACGGCACCAACATCATTGATACCCCCGGAATCAAAGAAATGGGGTTGGTCGATTTTCAAGCGTGGGAACTATCCCATTTCTTTCCGGAAATGAAGAAGCATTCTAAAAATTGTCGATTCAACAATTGCATCCACAAAAATGAACCGGGATGTGCCGTGAAAAAAGCCGTGGAAGATTCAGAAATTCACCCATTCCGATACCAGAATTACCTCAGCATGATGGAGGAAAATTTTAATTCTAACTAATTCAAGCCCAAAACAAGTACCTTTGTGCTTTTTAAAGACCATTTGGTCAACCCTATTGCATGACATTTGAACAACTCGGCTTAATCAAGCCAATCCTACAATCTTTATCCGCTGAAGGTTACGAAAATCCAACACCCATCCAAGAAAAATCAATCCCAACCCTATTAAAAGGTACAGATTTATTGGGTTGCGCCCAAACCGGAACTGGAAAAACAGCCGCATTCGCTCTTCCCATTTTACAACAATTGCAAGCCGATCCCATCGATTTTAAGAATCGTAAAATCAAAGCATTGATTGTAACTCCAACCCGAGAACTCGCCATTCAAATTGACGAAAGTTTTAAAACATACGGGAAGCACCTTCCACTTAAATCAACCGTGATTTTTGGGGGAGTAAATCAATCGAAACAAGTCGAAATCTTGAAGAAAGGAGTCGATATTTTAACCGCAACTCCAGGTCGCTTGCTTGATTTGCATCAACAAGGGTTTATTTCACTTCGTGATTTAAAGGTTTTTGTTTTGGATGAAGCCGATCGAATGTTGGACATGGGATTCATTCACGATGTGAAAAAATTGCTGAAGATTATTCCTGAAAAGCGTCAATCTTTGTTTTTTTCGGCCACCATGCCACCGCCCATTCAAGAATTAGCTAAAACAATTCTGAGAAATCCAACGCTGGTTGAAGTAACTCCTGTGTCGTCAACGGCGGAAACCATTCAGCAGAAAATTTACTTTTGCGAAACCGCCGAGAAAAAGAATTTATTGGTGGACCTCATCCACGATAACCGAATGAAATCGGTTTTGGTGTTTACTCGCACAAAACATGGAGCAGATAAAGTGGTAAAGTGGTTGCTTAAAAACCAAATTACTTCCATGGCTATTCATGGGAATAAATCTCAGAATGCCCGACAAAACGCCTTGAATGCCTTTAAAAAAGGTGAAATCACAGCTTTGGTGGCCACCGATATCGCCGCTCGTGGTATTGATATTGACGAGCTTAAATGGGTGATTAATTTTGAAATCCCCAATATTCCAGAAACTTACGTTCACCGAATCGGTCGATCGGGTAGGGCAGGAAACGAAGGAATTGCCTTCTCTATTTGCGATCCTACCGAGCGAACGTATGTTCGTGATATTGAGAAAATCATCAAAAAGCAAATTCCTCGAGGGAATTAATTGCGGTTTTTTCGAAATACAGCGTCGTAAAAGTCGCCAAACCCGTGTTTGATTTTTCCAGCTAGGGAATATCCATTTTGTTCGAGAATTTGAGTAATCTCTTCAAAAGAGTGTGAATTCAAATACATATCGTCGTTGTGAACTTCCAGCTGAATGAATTCGATGGAATGCCTCAAGGGTTCAGAAAACAATCCGTGCAAACAAGCCAATTCATGTCCTTCGGTATCGATTTTCAAAACATCAATGGGCCCAGAAACGGAATGGTTGATGTAATGAGATAGGGTTGTAATTTCAACGGGATAGCTCGCTTTGATGATTTGATCGGGAGCAACTCCAAGAACTTTCGCTTTTCGTTGTAGGTATTCAGAATCCTGATCCAACGGTTCAAAGGAAGAAGTTGAGTGAAAAATGTTTTCATAGAAAGTCTTCGTTCCAATTTCATCACTGATGCCAAGAGGTTCTAAAATGACGTTGGTGTTCTTTTGGTATCTTTTTTTCAGATTTGAAAAAAGAGATGGATTGGGTTCAAAAGCAATGATTTCACACGAATGATTCACCTTCAGATATTCGTCGATGGTTTGCCCCAAATTGGCACCAACATCGATCACCCGTTGCACTTTTTGGGGCATCTCCTTGGCATAGAATTTCATGAGTCGACGTGAGAAAACCCATTTTTCGTTCCATTCAATGATTTGTCGGATAAGGGAAATGCGCAATTGGTTCAG
>CANHCV010000049.1 GCA_947459245.1 Bacteroidota bacterium | reverse complement strand
TTCAACTGGTTTGAAACCCAAAGCACGTTGAGTTCAACCAACAACAAACCCGATTGGTGGATGGCTGCGTACGATGTGGCATCTGGGATTTATACCACCTCCCGTAATATGACCGCAGGAACGGCCATGGAAGGAAAAATCATTTTTGGTTCTGCAGCTTCTCATGTACTTTCTATTACTTTGCCTAATGGATCGACCGATTATGAGGTTCCGGTAACGTATACCGCTTTGGGAGCTGCTGGAAGCCTGGCAGATTCGGTTTTCCACAAATACCTTCAGGGGGGAAAAATTAACTCTTCTGTTTTTGTAGCCGGGGTGTCCATTTCTTCTTCTGCCGGAACAAATTTGTGTTCTGGAGCATCAACCACACTCACTTCTTCATCGGCAACGGGCAATCGTTGGCACCGCAACGGTTCGGTTATTTCGGGAGCTACTGCTTCAACGTATGTGGCTACCCAAGCGGGGCAGTACTACACCGTGGTTGGTCCAGATACCTCCAACCGTATTACCTTGGTTGCGGTAACGTCGCCTTCCGCGCCTTCTGTAACTCCTGCCGGACCACTTACGCTTTGCGCGGGTACTCCTCTAGTTTTAAACACAACATGGTCTGCGGGAACTACTGTTCAGTGGTTCCGAAACGGCAATTTGGTTTCTACCGTAACCAATTCGGGCAATTTTTCTGCTGATTCAGCGGGAACTTACACCGCAAAAGTGGAAATTAACGGTTGTGCTTCAGCGGTATCCAATGCGGTTGTAGTGAATGCAGGAGTTAAACCTTCGGCCAATTTTACCTTGTCTGATACGGTTAAATGTTTCATTGGAAATCAGTTTCAAATCAACAGCACCTCTTCCGTTTCTTCGGGAACATTATCCTTGAGCTGGAATTTTGGTCAAGGTGGAACAAGTACATCAACCAATAATAGTCGCACCTATACTTCTGCAGGAACGTATGTTGTTAAATTGGTAGCTACCTCTTCAACCGGTTGTTCTGACAGTATTTCAAAAACGGTGCGCGTTATTGCTCAAGATTCTGCACGATTTACCGTAACGGGCGCAACCACATTTTGTAGTGGAGACAGTGTTCGCTTTTCATCTTCAGCTACTTCAGGAATTGCTTGGTTGAGAAACAACAGCGCAATTTCAGGAGCTTCCAGTCCCATTTATTTTGCGAAGCAATCGGGTTCTTTCCGCTTGGTGGTAACTACCAACGGTTGTGTTGATTCTTCAACCGCTACAGCTGTAACGGTGAATGCATTGCCAGCTACACCAACAATTACTCGAAATGCGGCACAGTTAACCTCATCTGCTGCTTCCGGCAATCAGTGGTATTTAAACGGATCGCCCATCAGCGGAGCAACCGGTACCACGTTTACGGCGACTCAAAACGGGAACTACAGCGTTAAAGTAACCAATGCCAGTGGATGTTCATCCACCTCATCTTCCATTTTGGTTCAATTGAATACTGCTCCTGTTGTAACGACCTCAACGGCCTTAACGTTTTGCCAAGGCGGAAGCGTGGTGTTAACGTCATCGGCATCAACGGGCAACGTTTGGCACCGCAATAACACACCTATTTCTGGTGCAACAGCGGCTACGTATTCTGCTACACAATCGGGCAACTACTACACCGTTGTTGGAGCCGACACGTCCAATCGCATATCGGTAACGGTAAATGCTATTCCTGCAACTCCAGTGATTTCACCTGCCGGACCCGTTAACTTGTGTACGAATCAATCAACAAATTTATCGTTAAGCATTCCAACAGGAGGTAGCGTTGCGTGGAGTTTGAATGGATCGGTTTTGGGAAGTTCTTCATCAACATTAACTGCAAATAGCGCAGGGGCTTACACCGCTGTGATTACGCAGAACGGATGTTCTTCTTCCGTTTCTAATTCGGTGAACGTTACGATTAACCCTTATCCATCGGTTGGGTTTACCGTGAACGATTCTGATCAGTGTTTAAGAGGGAATCAATTCACCTTCACCAATTCTTCTACCATTTCTTCTGGAACCACCACTTCAACGTGGACGGTGAATGGATCAACGAGTTCCACGACCAATGCGAATGCCACGTACACCACCTCTGGAACAAAAACAGTAAAATTGGTTGTTTCCAGTGCGTTTGGTTGTGCAGATAGTATTTCTAAAAGCGTGGTTGTTTACGATCAACCGGTGGCTCGTTTCGGATTGAATACCAATTCGGTTTGTTTCCGTGGGCACGTGTTGCGGGTGACCGATTCGGCAACCATTGCAACGGGAACGTTGAATCATTTTTACGATTTCAGCAATGGATTTACTTCAACGGCCATTGCACCAACGTATGCTTATCCAGCTGCGGGCAACTACACCATCAAGCAAGTAGTAACCAGCGGTTTCGGTTGTACCGACTCTACGTTGCGTACGGTTTCGGTTAAGCCCAATTTCAACATCAGCATCAGCGCTGTGGGACCAACATCGTTTTGCGATGGCGACAGTGTGGTTTTGAATGCTACGACTCAAGGAGCGAATGTTGCGTGGTACCGTACAACAACTTCCGTTGGAACCGGCACTTCTTACGCGGCTTATCAATCGGGGTCATACCAGGCCATTACCACCACCAACGGTTGTTCCGACACTTCTTCTGCAATTTCGGTGGTGAACAATCCGCTTCCAGCAACGCCAAGCATCAGCCGAAATGGAAATGTTTTGAGCACCAATGCAACGTCGGGAATTCAATGGTATTACAACGGAAACATCATTGCTGGTTCTACATCTTCAACCATCAATATCAATCAAAATGGTTTGTACTACGTGGTGGTAACCAATGCAGCTGGTTGTTCGGCTACTTCTTTAACGCTTCAAGTTACAGGCGTGGGAATTGGCGAGAATGGAATTGGTGCACTTTCTTTGTATCCTAATCCAACTGCTGATGGAATACAGGTTGAACTTCCCGAAACGAATCGCGGGGGCGGAGTAGTAACCGTTACCGATTTGCAAGGAAAAGTGCTTCACCGTATGGAAGTAGAAAAAGGAGTAAACCGGGTTTACATCAACCTTGAGTCACTGGTTTCGGGCATGTATATGGTCATTTTCCAAGGAGATGGACAGCGGATGCAAGGCAAAGTGTTTAAGAATTAAGAAAAACGTCAAGAGAATGCAAGGGGGGCCAGTTGGTCCCCTTTTTGTTTACACAGGGGTGCGGAAAAGTTAACAAACGGTGCGGTTTTGAGGCGGAAAAGTAACAATAAACTAGGGAGTTTTTTCTCAAAGATTTAAATGGGGTTAACGCCAAGGTAACGCCGTTGATTGAATTTTGACGCAAGAAAAAACAAAACCCTTTTTATGAAAAAACTTACGTTTTTGTCGGCGCTTATGTTTGCTTTCGGGATGATGGCGAACGCGCAAAACTTCTTTACTCCGGTGGGCTACCGTGGGGCATTTGCTCCAGCTCCTGCTACTCCATGGACGGCTGGTTGGACCAACTGGGATCCACAAAACGCTTCTTATGGAACGCCAACTGCTACGCTTTCTGGCCACATTACTTCTAACACTACTTTGAATGCCTCTACCGTTTACTCCATCTCTGGTGTAGTTTACATCGATTCAAACGTTACTTTGACCATTCCTGCTGGTACCGTATTGCGTGGTAATTCTTCTGTTGCTAACTCTTCCATCTTGGTTCGTAAAGGTGGTAAATTGGTAGCAAATGGAACATCTACCAATCCAATTGTATTCACTTCAGACAAAGCCGTTGGTTCTCGCGGACTTGGTGACTGGGGTGGTATCATGATGTTGGGCCAAGCGGTTTCTAACCAAGGTTCTTCCAACATCGAAGGTTTGGCTGATGCTCCTGAGCACAAGTTCGGTGGATCTAACGATGCTGATAATTCTGGTTCTTTGCGTTATGTTCGCATTGAATTCGGTGGATATGTATTCGCTCAAAACCGCGAAATCAATGGTTTGACCATGGGTGGTGTTGGTAGCGCAACAACCATTGAATACGTTCAGTGTTCTTTCATCAATGATGATGCTTTTGAATGGTTCGGTGGAACAGTAAACGCCAAGTATTTGGTTGCTTACCGTTGTTTGGACGACGATTTTGATGCTGACTTCGGTTGGAGAGGAAATGTTCAGTTTGCTCTTTCAGTAAAGGATCCAGCAATTGGCGATAACTCTTTTTCTCTTCCATCTGGTTCTTCTACTTCTGAAGGATTCGAGTGCGATAACGATGCAAACGGAACTACAGCAATGCCACGTACCTTGGGTACTTTCTCTAACGTTACTTTGATTGGCCCATTCCGCGGAGACAACAACAGTACTGTTCACCCTGCTTTCCGTCGTGGAGCTCGTATTCGTCGTAATACTGGTGTTCGTATCTTGAATACAGTTTGGTCTGATTGGGCTACTGGTGTGATGTTGGATGGTTCTGCTGTTACCAACAACATTACTGCTAACCGTGTAGATTCTTCTGCATTGGTTTCTGGAAACGTTATTGCTAACTATCGTACTCGTGTTGGTGAAGTTGCTTCTGGTTCTACCTTCAATGTTCGCGCTTATTTGGGCGATCGCAACGACACTCTTCCTTCCAACTACAACCTATTCACTAACCCTTACAATTTCACGAATCCTGATTACCGTCCAGCTTCTGGCTCTATTTTGGCTTACGGTTCTACGTTCTCTGTTTCTGATGCAGGTTCTAGCAACTACATTTCTGGAAAAACCAATTGCGTAACGGCTTCTGTTGTTGGAGCAGCTATTTCTACTGCTACCACCAACTGGTGTCAAGCGTTCGGTGGAACCGACACAGTTACGTTCACGATGCCATTGTTGAATAACATTTCTACCTACACTTGGTCTATTCCTAACGGAACCATTGTTTCTGGACAAGGTTCTCCTTCGGTTAAAGTTCTTTTTGCTGCTGGTGCAGCTAACCGTACCGTTACATGTAACGTTTCTAACTTCTGCTCTAATGCTTCTCGTAGCTACACCATCCGTGCAGTTGCTCCTACTACAACTCCAGTATTCACTGCTTCTACCTTAGGTGTTTGCGGAATTCGTGGAACTGCTACCAATGCAACCTACACCATCAATGCGATCTCTGGTGCTAATTCTTACGTTTGGACTGTTCCTGCTGGTGCTACCATCGTTTCTGGTCAGGGAACAACATCTATCGATGTAAACTTTGCTGCTGGATCAACAGGAGGAGTTATTTCGGTTGTAGGGGTTTCTAACTGCGGAAATACTCCATCGCGGTCGATCACTGTTTCTTTGTTGGAGAAGCCAGTTGTAACTGGATCTGCTAGTATCTGTCCTGGAGACCAAGAGACCTTCACGGTTCCTGTTGTTGCCGGTGCTACTCGTTACCGTTTCAATTTGCCAGCTGGTTTAACTTTGGTTAGCCAAACGAACAACTCTGCGGTTATTACCAACAACGGTGCTTTTGTATCTGGTAAAATTGGTGTGAACGTATTCACTTCTACTTGCGGTGTTTCTCAACCAGGAACCATTTCTGTTAACACTGCTGCTTGCCGTAACATGAACGATCTTTCTGTTGCTATCTATCCTAATCCATCCAACGGTCAGTTTGAAGTTCGCTTCTCACAAGCTACTGAAGGTTCTTTGGAAGTTTTGGATTTGACAGGTAAGGTTGTTTATGCGAAGAACTTCAACAGCAATGTTGAGTCGGTAAACGCTAACTTCTTGCAAAACGGAATGTACTTGGTGAAAGTTTCTGCTAACGGAACGACCCAAGTTTCTAAGATCAACGTTGCTAAGTAATTTTAGTTAACGCTTTTTGTTGAAGCCGCCTTCGGGCGGCTTTTTTTTGTTTTTAGAATTAGAAACGGTTCACAAACTCCAGGTGGGTTGAAAGATCCGTAAGAATTCTGAATTGCTGTTTTCGATAGGATTGCACTTGGAAACGGAGAATCGTTGCCTTTGCCGATTCAGGAAAGATTCGTTGGTGAACAAGAGGGGATAAAGGAAAAACAGGGATTTTCATCTGATTTTCCCCAATTCTTTCTTTTAATTGTTATGTTTTGATTCTTAAAGAAGCGTTTTAGTGTTCTTTCCCCTTTTCCAAAAGCAATTGAATGGCTTCTTCCCAAGTGGGGATGGATTCGCTTTCAAATCCATAGGTTCGTCCGGTAGCTATTTTACTAAACGATTTCATGGCTACGAGGTGAGCACCCGAGCGCAGGTAGTTGAGCATGGCTTCTCGGCTTTCCCAGGCCGTTAACGTGCACTGAAAACCCTTCATTCGTTTTACTTCACAGAAGGTATTGCCATCTGCTTTTTGCGCTTGTTGAAAGGAGGGAATGGCCAATCGCCAAAATTTGAAGAAGCCAATAACTCCTTTGGGTTTTAGTCCTGTAATGGAAATGTAGGGTTTCATGTGAATAGAAGGGAATTTAAAAGAAAGAAGAGAAAAACAACCAATCCAACGAGGCATTCCCTGCGGTTTTTGATGAAAAAGGAGTGGATTTTGGTCATTGGTTGAAAAGTGTAAATAAAGGTACGGTTCGTTCCACGATTTTTCTAATCCGTAAGTAACGAGGAGCGGAGGGGATCAAATGATGGAACAATGGTTTTAGGAAAGGAAAATAAAGAGGAGAATTACGGGAAATTAAAAAGCCATCCGTCGGCTGACGGATGGCTTGAATTTTCTGTGCTCCCCCTTACTGACAAAAAATACAACCAAAACCCCTTAAATGAGATCAAATGGATGATGCGGGTGGGGGAATGATTAAGTGTGTAATATGAACGATTCTAGGGGATTAACCGATTGAAATGGAGATTTTTTTACCTAATCCTATTTCTAATAAGCGGTAGAGAGTAGATAACTGAATATCTGTATGTCCATTTTCAATCCTTGAGATAAAGCTTTTTTTTGTACCCGTTTTATCGGCAAGTTGTTGCTGGGTGATATGTGCAGATTTTCGTTCCATTTTTATGAGTTCACCAATTGCAAAAGCCTTTGCTTTAATTTCAAAGTTAATCCTTTCCGTTTCACCCATTTTGCCGTACTTTTTTTCAAGCAATTCGTTGAAATTAGTAATTTTTTTATCCTTTGTTTCCATTCTCTTTTTTTGAATTAAAATATTCTGATTTCAATTTTTCAGCTTTTTCAATTTCCTTTTTAGGGGTCTTTTGTGATTTCTTTTGGAAGCCGTTGAAAAGGACAATTAACTTCCCCTCGTCAAAACAACAAAAGACTCTAAAAATATTTCCGCCCAATTCAATCCGTATTTCAAACACCCCGTTTGTTCCAGAGATATGCTCAAAGAATTTTTTGGGAATTTTTTCTAAAACGGTAATCATATAAAGTACTTCGTCTATTTTGCTTTGAACCTTTTCATTTTGGGCCGAGTAAAACGCAAAAAAGTAATCCTCGTAAAAAATTATTTCCCTAACTTTTTCCACCCGACAAAGTTAACGAATAATGGAACAAATGGGAGGCATTGTTTTCTACATTTTTTGAATTTAGCGTATGAGCATCCTACATGGTCGACTTTAAATCTATTGTGTGGAAAATGATTTGCTCAAGGCGTCTCCTTTGGAAATGGAAGAAAAAAAGCATATTAATCAGGAAATAGGGCATTATTAAATAGCCCACAATTCTGTGAGGCTTTGTCTTTGCTCCCGACCCTCTGCCTTCCGTTTTTTGGGGTAATAAAAAAGCCTCACATTTCTGTGAGGCTTTTGTCGCTCCCCCTGCTGGACTTGAACCAGCGACCCTCTGATTAACAGTCAGATGCTCTAACCAACTGAGCTAAGGAGGAATTTGCTTCCGTGAAAGCGAGTGCAATATTACGGCTGAATCCACATTTATACAATATCTTTGCAAAAAATTTTTTCATGAGCTTACTTGTAGTTGGTAGCGTTGCATTCGACGCCATTGAAACCCCTTTCGGAAAAACCGATAAAATTATCGGAGGTGCAGGAACTTATATCGCCTATGCGTCCTCCTTCTTTGTTCAACCCGTAAACCTCGTTTCTGTGGTGGGAGGAGATTTCCCCAAAGAAACCATCGCCGAAATGAACCGCCGAGGAATCAATACCGAAGGCCTGCAAATCAAGGAAAACGAAAAATCGTTCTTCTGGAGCGGCAAATACCACATGGACTTGAATACCCGCGATACGTTGGTAACCGAGTTAAATGTATTGGAAAATTTTGACCCCATTATTCCCGATTCCTACCAAGGTTCAGATTTCCTCATGCTGGGTAACCTTGCCCCTGCTGTTCAACACACCGTTCTTAAACGCATGAAGCAACGTCCAAAGTTTGTGGCTCTCGACACCATGAACTTCTGGATGGACATCGCTTGGAACGATTTGATGGAAGTATTGAAAGAAGTTGATTTGTTGGTTTTGAACGACGAAGAAGCCCGTCAGCTTTCCAAAGAACACAGCTTGGTGAAGGCATACAAGAAAATTGCCGAGATGGGACCCAAATACGTCATCATCAAAAAAGGAGAACACGGAGCCCTATTGTTTCACCAAGACCAGGTGTTCTCTGCACCCGCCCTTCCCCTTGAAGAAGTTTTCGATCCAACTGGAGCTGGCGATACCTTCGCGGCCGGATTAATGGGTTACCTCGCATCCACCAACGATATTTCTTTCGACAACCTCAAAAGAGCGGTTTACTTCGGTTCGGCCATGGCTTCTTTCTGCGTGGAAAAGTTTGGAACCGAGCGCTTAAGAGAATTAACCCAAACCGATATTCAAGAACGAATTGCCCAATTCTTGGAACTTTCCACCGTGAAAATTCCCGGCTAAATTAGGTGACTCACCTATTGTTACCCAATAGTTGTTTAGCAAATGGTGACAATCGAACCGCAATGCACCATATTTGATCACGGCTTTAATTATTCACCAAAGCTGATTTGCATCGATCGATCCAAGTGGATGAAAGTTCACTTGGATTTTTTTATTTTTGACCATGCTTCATCGCTCAACTGGGTTACTCACCCTTTTCTTGGTCTTGTTTGCGAAAATCCTTTTCGCACAAGTAAAGGTGCTTCAACCCATTCCTCCAGCTGAACTTTTGCATGGAGATGGCGCCTACATTTCTACCTACGATTCGAGCATCCAAAAATATTGGGGCTATCAAATAGTTCTTCATGGTGGTCGAAGGGTTGCATCACGATTCGCCGGTGGAGCCGTGTACGACCTTGATTCTCTTCCCAACCGTTGGGTGCGCTTGGATTCCTCAAATTTCGTGGGATACAACAATGGCGCACTGACCTTTTCCCGAAATGGAACATTGTACAAATACGGAGGGTACGGCTTTTGGATGAACCACGGCCTCCTTCTAAAATTGAAAAACTGCCAATGGGAATTTGAGCACCAAAATCAAGAGGTAAAATCATTTGGATCAAGCTCGTCATTTTATCACCCCCAATCCCATCAAATTTTCAGCTTCATTCGACCGACCAAAGATCAATCGTATTCCGATGAAAATACGCGATTGGATTATTCCCTTTTTTCGATGGATGTAGACGTAAAGGAGTGGAAATATTTAGGGGAATTAAAAAATGAGTATCAACAAACTGGGTTTCAAATCCTCTTAAAATCACCCAAAGGGTTTTTGGCGATGTTGAATAGTGGCACCTTCATTTTCTTCAATATTGAAAATAAACGAGCTTATTTCCCCAATCAGAAAATTCAATCCAAAATCATCGACTTGTTTCGTTGGAAAGAACAATATGAAATCCTTCAATCGAAATCAGGATGGGTCTTGTTCCCCTCTTCCTTTCAAAAAAATCAACCCCCCATTCCCTATCTTTCTTTCCAAGAATTTGAAAATAACCTCATTGAAGGACCTGTTTTTTACGAAAAACCCATAAACAGTTGGACCATCATCTCCGGTGCTTTTTTGGGCCTTCTTTTTTCATTTTTTGCCTACCTGCACCAAAGGCTTTGCCAAGAACAAAACAAAAGAATATACAACAAGGGGCTTCCTTTCCCGTTAAATGAAATTCCGTTCGATGATAAAGAAACCCAGTTGATCGATTGGATGCTTCAGCAACTGAGGGATAAACCACAGGTTTCCGTTCTCGAAATGAACGCTATTTTGGGAATTGAAGGAAAGTCGTTGGACCACCAAAAGAAAATTCGTTCCGAATTGATTAAATCCATCAACAGCAAGTATTTGGCTGCAACGGGAAAAATGGAACTCATCCAACGAAAACCCAATCCGATGGACAAACGATTGGTGGATTATGGCTTAGCGAAATAAACGTTATCCAACGAGCTCAATCACCTGAATGCCGTCTCTTTTTGAAAAATCAAAGGAGGAAGAAAACAACGTCCATTCTTCTGAAGAAGCAATGCGGTGATGTTCAGCCCCAAACGCCTCTGCCACTTTTTGAATCGAAAAAGGATGGGGCGTTTCTTGGTAAACCAACGCATCCTCGAATCGTTTCGGACCCTCCAACGAACTGAAAATTTTCCCACCTCCGTTGTTCATCACCCAAATCCGCAGGGGCAGATTGCCCCTTTCCTGCCACAATCCATTGGCGTTGTATCCAAAAGCGATGTCACCCACCACCAAATCCACCGACTCTCCCAAGCTAGCGGTTCCAACCGCGGTACTCAAGCTCCCGTCGATGCCGCTTGCCCCCCGATTTCCCCACTCCTTTTTGCCGGTAAGCGGTAAATCCAACGCATACCGAATTACGCCGGAATTGCCCCAGTGAATCCAATCGGCCGTTAAAAACGGGAAAATCTTCCGATAAATCCATCGCTCTTCCCACGGTTCACTCTGATTTTCTGCTTTATTCCCCTCCCTCCAAGCGGCGTTGAAAGAGGAATCTTCCTTTTCCGGAAGCATAGCCGCCATCCACTCGTTTACGTCGGCCACAAAATAACGATCGATTTTTTCGTAGGTTTTTGGAAAAAAGGTTGTTCCAATCGTCCAAATCGGGGCATCAAGCTGTTTCAAAAACCGCTTCATCCGTTTAGAAACAACGGGACCGCCAAAATAAATCACCAAGTCGGGCGCCTTCGCAGCGTTCTGTTCCAAATCCAAACAGGCGCCTTCCGAATTCCAATGATCCAAAGGAGGAAGATTGGCCAAGCGTTCGGAAAAAACAAAGGCTTGAGGAAGCATTTGCCAAGCAGCAAAAACCTCGTGGTTGTAATCCAAACTTTGTCCGGCAACCACCAAAATCTTTTTGCCCAATAATTCCTGTTTTGCCTCCGCTAAATTCAGCGTACTAGCAATGGGAAGTTCAATTTTAGAAGCTTTGGGAAGGGGGAGCGGATGTTCAAGTGGCGAATAAAAGGGTTCGGAAATGGGAATGTTCAAGTGCACAGGACCCCGCCGAGGTGTTTGGGATGCGATCCAGGCCTCCGCCAATTTTTGGGCGTTGAACCAGGAAAAATCTTGATTTTTATTTTGAAGAAATTCTGCGGAATATCGAACAAAGGGTTGGAAAATGTTCGATTGAACGATGGCCTGATTGTCTTGCTGACCAATCCACTCTTTAGGCCGATCGGCCGTAATGGCGAACAGCGGAAGGTTCATGAGATCGGCTTCGGCCATGGCTGATGCCAAATTGAGGGCAGCGGTTCCGCTGGTGGTCACGACCATAACGGGTTTCATTCCCAAGCCGAGGCTCATTCCCAACGCTTGAAAACCCGCGTTTCGCTCGTCAATAACGCAGGTTAATTTCCATCCGCCGTGAGCAACCAAGGCATGAATGATGGGAGCGTTCCGGGATCCCGGACATACCACAGCGTGCCGCATTCCGTAATCGTACAAATGCTGAACCAACAAGGCGGCTTGAACAACCGAGGTATGTTTCCCACTCATAATTGCAAAGGTAGGTGAAAATTTTTGGCATCATTCTTGAAAAAAGCCAAGAAACTCGTTAATTTTAGCACGATGAAAAAGCTCCTAAAAACCCTCTCTATTTCTCTTTTTGCCCTAACGGCCTTGTTTTTTGTTTCCGCAGATGCTCCAGGGCTTCCAAGCGTTAAATTGAAAAACTTGAAAGGTCAATCGGTTGATATTCAAGATTTTGCAAAATCGGGTAAACCGGTGGTGATTTCTTTTTGGGCAACCTGGTGTTCGCCTTGCAAAAAAGAATTAAGTAATATTGCCGAAATCTACGATCAATGGAAAGAGGAATACGGAGTAGAAATCGTTGCCGTTAGTATTGATGACGCTCGAAGTACTGACAAGGTAAAAAGCTACGTGAACGCAACGCAGTGGCCGTTTACGGTTCTTTTGGATCCCAACGAAGACATGAGAAGGGCATTAAATTTTTCTGTGGTGCCCTACACACTTCTTTTGGATAAAAAAGGAAATATTGTATATACCCATAACAACTATGTGGAGGGTGACGAGTTCATTTTAGAAGAGAAAATCAAAAAAGTTGCGAAGTAAGTTTTTGCCAACTGCCCTTAAGATTGGGGTACTCCTCCTTCTATCGGTTGGGTTTTCGGCTTGCCAGCGCAACAATCCCGACTGGGTGCCGGCCTATCCGGTAGATGTTTTCATTTCACTGGATGATCCTACGTTTTTAAAATTGAAAAATTTTGGAGGGGCCGCAACCGTTCAGCCCAGTTACGGCGGAAAGGGAATTGTGGTTTACCGGAACGGACCCGAGTCGTTTTCCGCCGTTGAACGCACCTGCTCTTACCGTTACACCGACTCTTGCGCAAGGGTAAACATCAGTTCCGACGAAATTTGGTTGGAGTGCCCCTGTTGCGGAAGTCGTTTCACCTTCGATGGTCAGGTTTTGAATGCCCCCGCATCTTTGCCCTTGCGAACCTATCAAACCAGTTACAGCCCCACCAACAATACTTTACGCATTTATCAATAAAATCCATGACCGTTTCCATCATCAATCAATCGCCTTATCCGTTGCCCGAATACGCTACCGAAAGTTCAGCAGGAATGGATTTGAGGGCACATCTCCCTGGACCCGTTGTTTTGGAACCCGGTTCGCGCACCATCGTTCCTACTGGTCTTTTTGTTGCATTGCCTTCCGGCACCGAAATGCAAATTCGTCCCCGTTCGGGGCTTGCTGCGAAATTCGGTGTAACGGTACTCAATGCTCCCGGCACCATCGATGCCGATTACCGAGGAGAAATTGGGGTGATCTTGGTCAACCTTGGACAGGAAGATTTCGTTATTCAACCCGGAGAGCGAGTAGCTCAAGCCGTTTTGGCGAAATACGAACGAATTTCATGGGAAGAAACACAACAATTGAGCGAAACGACCAGAGGGGGCGGCGGTTTTGGAAGCACGGGGGTTCGATGAAACATCTCGGACTTCTTTTATCCCTTATTTGTTTCGGGTGCATCTCCCATCCCAAAGAAAGTACCAAAACAACGGCATTGTCGTTGGAACAGCGCGATTTGTTCGATGAGTATTTTTATCAAGCAGAAGCCGCCCGTCAGCGCAACCAAGTAGCTGATGCGTACAAATGGTACGAAAAAGCAAGCGCGCTTCAACCGAGTTCGGGAAACGCTTGGTACCAAATGGCGCGCATCTCCCTGGAAAACAACCAACTCCAACGCGCTTGGGAACAGTCGCAAAAGGCCGTTCAGGCCGAGCCCTCCAATTATTGGTTCTTGCATTTGTATGCCCAGCTTTCTACCCAAGGCCAGAAAGTGGCGGTGGTGAAAGAGGCGTATGAAAAACTGATTCTGCTTAAGCCCCAAGAAGCCACCAATTATTTGGAAATGGCCAATTATTTTGCCCAAAACGGACAACCGAAATCTTCGGTGGAGTATTTGGATCGGTTGGAAAAAATCATCGGCCCCGATTTAGACATCACCGAATTGAAAATGGAGCTTTACCAGTCCATGAGAAAACCCGAAATGGCGTTGAAGGAAGCGCAGAAATACCAACAAACCGCTCCTGAAGATTTGGAGGCATCGATGATGTTGGTGAAAGCGTACCTCCAAAACAACCAGCGGGAAAATGCCGAAAAAATCCTCACAGCTCAAGATCAAACTTGCTATCAGGTGCAGTTGTTTTGGGCCGATTTGTACCGAAAAGATCAACGCATCGAAGATCAATGGTTGGCCGTTGAGAAAGCGTTTCGCGATGATCGGATGGAGGTAACGGAAAAAGTGGGCATTCTCGCTCAGGAAATGATGTTCCGAACCAGCGAACCGGACCGGGCAAGGTTGTTGAAATTGGCCGCCGAGGTGGTCGTGAAAAATCCGGAATCGGGGGCGGCCCACGCGTTGTTGGCCGATTTGTATTCCCAAAAAGAAGACTGGAAAAACGCCGCTATTCATCTGCAAAAAGCCCTTGAAAACCTCAAAGAGGGACAAAAGATGTTGCTTTGGCAGCAATACCTGAATTGCGATGTTCAGTTGCAGGCGTTTGATAGCTTGGTGAAACATGCTCAACAAGCCATCGCTCAATATCCCAATCAAGCGTTGTTTTATTTCTACCAAGGGGTGGGTCACCTCCAACTCAAGCAACACGCTGAAGCGGTTTCGGCCCTGAAAAACGCACTGGGGTTAACCACCGACGAAAAAGAATTGAGGGCCGAAATCTACCAAAACCTGGGCGAGGCCTACCAAGGATTAAAGAAGTATTCCGCCTCGGAAGAGTCGTTTGAAACCGCCCTCTCCATCATTCCCGACAACATCGGTTTGATGAATAACTACGCATACTACCTCACGCTTCGGAAAGAAAAACTCGATCGCGCCGAGGAAATGGCGAAGAAGGTGGTGGAAAAAGAACCCAACCAACCGTCTTACCTCGATACCTATGCTTGGGTGTTGTTTTGCAAGGGAAAATTCGCCGAAGCGCTTCCGCTGCAAATAAAAGCGGTGCAATTGGGAGGGGAAGGAAATGCAACCTTGGTGGAACACTTGGGCGACATTTACAGCCAGTTGGGACAAAAAGATAAAGCCTTAGAGCAGTGGAGAAAAGCAAAAGCTTTGGGAGCGGATCGACCTGAAGTTTTGGATAGAAAATTGAGCGCACAAACGTACATGGAATGAAGAAAGCCTTAGGAGTTGCATTGGTGGCATTTTTGTTGCTCGGAATGAAATGGAATACCCATGCCCAACCCATCTCGAATGAGCATTTGTTGTGGATGGATATGGTTAGGGAAACCGCGGAAGACACCGTTTCATTTCAAAATGTTCAACTATCGGGGGAGGTAAGCATTCAGTTGGGCGGAGGGATGCAAACGGCCCAAGTGGTTATTCGAATGAAGAACGACTCGTGCATTTGGGCCACCGTGCGGGTGATGGGCATTGAAGGAATTCGGGCGATGATTACCCGCGATAGCGTTTGGATCATGGATCGTTTAAAAAGAACGTACACCGTTCAACCGTTGGCATCGTTCACGAAAATGCTGGGCGTTCAGGTCAGTTTAAAAACCCTTCAACAACAGTTTTTGGGAAAATTGAGCGAAATTCCATCCTTTCTATCGTACCAAACTACCACCGCGAAAGACAGTGGAATGACCACCTATCAAGGCATTTTTCAACCAACATCGGCCGATTCCCTGTTCGCCAATCGAAAAGTTGAACTAACGCGAAACGAAAAAAGAATGTGGCAATCGTTGGTGGTTGAACAAGATTCAGCCACGTTCTCGTTGAATTACTCTTCTTATCTTATTCAAGCTGAAGGAGCTTTTCCCGGGTTAATTGAAGCCAGAAAATCATCTCAATCCGACCCTTTGTTTCAGCTTTCGTATTCAAAAATTGAATTCAAAAACGTCGAAACATTTCCCTTCAAAATTCCTGAGTCGTACCTTCGTGTTGATGAACGGTAAGCGATTCTTATGGATTTTTTTGGGATGCCTTTGGGGTGCTACGGCATTGTGGTCCCAATCTCGGCCAGATCGCACCCAATTGGAACGTGAGCGCGCTCGATTAACCAAGGAAATTCGAGAAACGGAAAAGCGCATCAAGGAAATTTCCTCCCAGAAAAAGAAGTCCGTAACGGAATTGGAAGAACTCAAAAAGAAAATTTCCATCCGCGAACAACTCATTCAAAACATTTCTCAAGACGTTTATTTGTTGAATGGCCAAATTGGAGATCTTCAAAAAGCCATTTTAGATTTGGAAAGAGATCTTTCTGCCTTAAAAAAGCAGTATTCCGATATGCTTCGATGGGCGTATAAAAACAGAAACAGTGTTCAAAATGCATTGTTTGTGGTTTCAGCTTCCGATTTCAATCAGGCGTACAAACGCTACAAGTATTTGGGGCAATATCAAACCTATCGGGAACAACAATACCACGAAATTGTGGCAACCAAACGACTTTTGGAACAGAAGGTTTTGGAGTTGAACGGCCGCTTGAACGAGAAAAGTACTCTTCTTGTAGAAGAAAGCAGTCAAAAAGCACAACTTCAATCCGAGTCGGTTCAAAAGAGGGAAATGCTGGTGAATTTGCAGGAAGGGGAGAAGGATTTACGGGAAAAATTGCAAAAACAAGTGGCTTCTCGCGAGAAATTGAATCGGGCCATCGAGAGTTTAATTCGTGCTGAGATTGAGGAGGCCCGAAGAAAAGCAGCAGCAGCGAACAAACCTGCCCCAACGTC
>CANHCV010000048.1 GCA_947459245.1 Bacteroidota bacterium | reverse complement strand
GCGCACTGTCGAGAAAGTTGTAGCTGATCCGATCGGCCAACAACCCGAATCGCAACGAATGGTGGGAATTGATGCGGTGATTCAACGTAGCCGACAGCGAAGTCTTGGAAATTTGGAACTTGTACCTCAAAATGTCGGGCAAAGAATCGTTCTTGAATACCGTGTCTCCATTTGCAGTGATTTCAGTGTGTCGGAAAACCAATTGATGGTAGGCAATTTGTGACTCGGTTGATTGAGCCAACGTGGCTTTAAAAAAGGTGTTTTTCGACAAGCTTTTTTGAAAGGTTGTTCCCACCACTCCCATGTTGGTATTGAAGTACTGATCGCGGTTGTTATCGCCATAAATATTCCTTTCTGGCTTGACTTGATTGGAAATGAGGATGGCCACTCCCGACGCTCCTCCAATTCCCCAAAACGACAAGCTTCCTCCTTTTTTCAACTTGGTGTGGGTGCGGAAAAATCCGTCCTGATAGGCCGGAACCGCATTCGTACCGATATCAATTCCGAGTTTTGAAAAGATGGATAAGGTGGAATACCGGTAACCCATGAGGAAGGAAGTATTCGAGGTCTTTCCCTTCTTGGCGAGCGGCCCTTCCAGCATGAGCTCTGTTCCCAGGAACCCGAATTGGGCCGTTCCTTCAAATTTAGAATCGTTCCCGTTGCGCATCCGCAAATCGAACACCCCGGAAACGGTGTTTCCAAAATCGGCCGGGAACGCTCCGGTGTAAAAGTCGGAATTGGAAAGGTATTTGTTGTTGATGATGCTCACGGGACCGCCCCCGGTTCCTGCGATGGCGAAGTGATTGGGATTGGGGAGGTCCACTCCTTCCATTCTCCACAATACCGATGAAGGGGAATTCCCTCGCACAACGATGTCGTTGCGGCTATCGTCGGCCCCTTGTACCCCGGCAAAGTTCGAAGCCATTCGGGCGGGATCACCTCGGCTGCCTGCGTATTTATCGGTCTCGGTAATGTCGAACGTTCGGGCCGAAACGGTTGCCATTTCATTCAATACGGCTCCTCGATTTCCTTCAATAACAATGGTTTGGCTAACCGAGAGTTCCAGTTCTACATCGAGCACCAATTCTTTGCCCGAGTTCAGCGGAATGTTGGAAAGCGTTTTGGATTGGTAACCCACGTAGGTGATTTTGATTTGTTTTCTTCCTACGGGCACCCCTTTGATGATGAAGCGTCCGAGTTCATCGGTAACGGCTCCTTTGTTTTCTTCGGGAAGAAGTACAGATGCTCCGATGAGGGGGCTTTTCGATTCTGCATCGCGAATGGTTCCTCGGATGCTGTTGGTGGGTTGGGCCTGTGCAGTTGTGAAAAAAACAACGATAGCAAATAGGCCCCAAACGATTCTTTTCATAGTTAGTTGGTTGGTTGGTCTTGGAAAAATAAAATCAAATTGCTTTACTTTCAAACCTCAACCCCATTTGTGGAAAAAAGAAAGGAGGGGAATACAGAGCATTTTCCTTGTGGAAAAGTAGGTTCAAGAGCCAATCTGCCTCCTTGTTGGAAGAATAAATTGGTTCAAATTGCAGCTGCGGTGAAATGGGGTAATTCGACGTAGAAGGAATCGAACCCAAGAAAATTTGGAAACGATTGAAACGGCTCTGAGGCTTAACTTTACTGCCGGGGAGGGGCGGACTTGTCCCGGTTTGATTTTACTTTCAATTTGTTCATCAACTTGTCACAATCGTTAACTTCAGAAATTGGAAACGATTGAAACGGCTCTGAGGCCTAACTTTACTTCTGGGGAGGGGAGGACTTGCCCCGGTTTGATTTCGATGAATATCGGAATTTACCCGAGGGTTAGTTCCGTTTTATTTCTTTGGTGGCCATGGAGGAAAAAAAATCTTATTCTAGGAGATGGCTTTTTCAATTTAATAGCCTGTTCGGAAACAGGGACTGCCCAATTCCGGTGTGCCCTTCTCCCTTCGACAGGCTCAGGGAGCGCCCTTCGACAAGCTCAGGGAGCGCTAACAAATCACTCCCTTTTCACCCACTTCATGCGAGCAACTCTTCCGTTCCGGTCGGTGGTTGTAACCACATACAGACTCGAAGGTAGAGAACCAAAATCCCAGTGTTGTTGGCTTGTTTGACCGGTTTGAACCATGACTTTACCCGTGATATCTGAGATCTGCAATTGATAGGGAAGTTCAACGCCCTCCAAATTTAAGTCGCCATTCGATGACGGATTTGGATAAATGTTAACCACCACATCGGGTTCTAAAATATGGGTGCCAACCCTAATCACCTGACTGGGTAATGCCGGGGTATTGGGGCCGTTAGGGCCAAACCGAGCAAACACAATTTGCAAAGAATCAGGATTGAACGTATTGGGATCCATCGAAGACATTTCAAGTTTGGCAAACAAGGACCCATCGTCCAAAAAGTGCATATCGAATCCTGTATTCTCATTAAAATCACATTTCCATTTATAGGTAACAATTTTTTGCCAAACGAAATTAACATTGGTGTCGTAATACTGAAGCAAATATCTACTATTCCAAAGATCCAACGAACTAGAGTCTTTTCTGCACAATACATAAATTCCTTTTTGGTTATTGGTTGCTACAGCAACTGGAACAACACAAGCATTAATTGAACTCAAATAAGGAGATTTAACGACCGTAAGCGGTCTTATGATGTTGAAATTTTGATGGTTGTTGTCCAAAATTACATGGGCTACATTGGCTTGATGACTAGCTAATTCGGTAAAAGTGCCAAAAACAACCACTTTCCCCCTGTAATTTACTGGATGAACAGTTGGTTGTTGGGCAATTTGAATGGAAGTAAATGTGGACCAAGGAGGAGGAATGCGATAATAATTTCTGGAACCAATGGTTTGTGAGTTTTGCTTGCCATAATGCAACCATCCAAATTCCAAAAAGGTATCAATTCGCATGGTTTGTTGATCAACAATAATACTTCGATTGCATAATTCTACATACTTGCTGTTTCCTCTAACTGCACTATCCAAATGAAGGGGAAAGCGGGTCAAACTATCTACAATATCACCTGTTGATAAGGTATACCACAATTTTCCATTAAGTTTTATAGGTGGCAAAGTTATTCTTCCATCCAAATACCTTGTAATTGCCAAGGTATCCAAATTTTGATTCATCTTAACCAACAACATTTCATCACGCAATAATGGATTGGTAGCTGATGAGTTAATACCAGAACTATAGGAGTAGAAATAGGAAGAATCTTGAAAAAACTGTTCACTACTTTGAAAAGTATAAAATTGGAAGTTTAGAGGCAATCTGACTTTTTCTGTTATATTTAAATTAGAATCAACTTCAAAAACATACCGTTTGCTTTTCAATGAATCGATTCCACCTCCAACACTATCAGCTCGATTGATGAAATTTGTAACAAAAACCAAATATTTCCCTTCTTTTTTTCCCATAAAAGTTGGTTTACAAAACTGATATTTTGGCCCAATGACTGAAAAAACAGGCAAAACAGCTGAGTCTAGTACATGAAACAAGCTGTCCAGTTTAACAATTTTAGTGTAAATTGTATCATTAAATTTATTTTTGCTTACACTTTCTTGAAAAAATCCAATTGATGTTTTATTCTGATCTACCCCCATCAGGTAAGTTAATTCTCTAAAGGAATGGGTTTCAAAAAAGGTCTGCGCCCCGGCAGCCATGGAAATGAACAGGTAAATCCAAACGATCATCTTTTTCATGGTGGTATAAAATTTATCCAAGATACTTAAAAAATTGTATTAACCAAGTTTTAAGCAAAAAAATATTACTTTTACCTTTCTCTTTTTCAAAACATAGAGTGGTTTTTGAACTTGACTTAAGGGATTTAACACTTCGACAAGCTCAGGGACCGCCCTTCGACAAGCTCAGGGAACTCAGGAAAGCTAAAAATTCACTCCCTTTTCACCCACTTCATGCGAGCAACTCTTCCGTTCCGGTCGGTGGTGGTAACCACATACAAGCTCGACGGTAGCGAACCAAAGTCCCAATGTTTTTGGCTTGTTTGACCGGTTTGAACCATGACTTTCCCCGTGATATCCGTGATCTGCAATTGATAGGGAAGTTCAACGCCCTCCAAATTTAAGTCGCCTTTCGATGACGGATTCGGATAAATATTAACCACCACATCGGGTTCTAAAATATGGGTACCAACCCTAATCACCTGGCTTGGTAATGCCGGGGTATTGGGGCCATTGGGGCCAAAGCGAGCAAATACAATTTGCACAGAATCTGGATGAAAGATTGAGGTAGTAATGGAAGACATTTCAAGTTTGGCAAACAAGGTTCCATCATCCAAAAAGTGCATGTCGAATCCCGTACTTTCATTGGAATTACAGAACCATTGGTAAGTAACTACTTTTTGCCAAACGAAATTAACATTGGTATCGTAGAATTGAAGTAGGTAATGGCTGTTCCAAATATTCAAGTTGCTAGAGTCTTTTCGGCACAATACATAAATTCCTTTTTGGTTATTGGTTGCCACAGCAACTGGAACAACTCTCGCCATAATAGAGCTCAAATTTGGAGATTTAACCACCGTTAGCGGTCTAATGATGTTGAAATTTTGAATGTTTGTATCCAAAATTACATGAGCTACATTGGATTCATTGGTAGCTAATTCGGTGAAAGTGCCAAAGACAACCACTTTCCCTCTGTAATTTACTGGATGAACAGTTGGTTGTTGGGCAATTTGAATGGAAGTAAAGGTGGACCAGGGAGGAGGAATGCGATAATAATTTCGGGAGCCAATGGTTTGTGCGTTTTGTTTGCCATAATGCAACCATCCAAAATCCAAAAAGGTATCAATTCGCATGGTTTGTTGATCAACCAAAATGGTTCGATTGCATAATTCTACATACTTGGTATTTCCTCTTACGGTACTATCCAAATGAAAAGGAAATCGAGTTAAACTGTCAACCTTATCTTTAGGATGCAGGGTGTACCACAATTTTCCACCGATGGTTTGAGGAGAAAGTGTAATACTTCCATCCACATAAGTGGATAGTGCTAAAGTATCTAAATTCTGATCCATTTTCACCAATAACATTTCATTACTGATTAATGGATTAGGGGAAGCTGGATTACTTCCGTAGCTGTAGGAGTAAAAAAAAGAGGAATCTTGGAAGAATTGCTCTCTGGAGTAAAAAGGGAAATATCTGAATTCAAAAGGAGTCCTTCGTTTTTCTACAATATTGAGATTCGAATCGATTTCAAAAACATACCGTTTGCTATTTAAAGAATCAAGACCACCCCCAATGCTAAATGGTCTTTGAACTGTATTTGTAACAAAAATTAAATGCTTCCCATCTTTCTTTCCTAAATAGGCAGGTATTGACATTTGTCCAATATCGCCAGTTTTACAAATGACGGGTAACACTGCAGAATCCAACACACGAAACATGCTATCAAATTTTGCTAGTTTTAGGTAAATGGTATCTAACCATCCATTGCGGTAAATCCGTTTTTCATACAAACCAAAAGAAGTTTTATTAGCACCAATACCAAAAAGATAGGTAATATTTTTATCAGAATGGGTTTCAAAAAAGGTCTGCGCCCCGGCAGACATGGAAATGAACAAGCATATCCAAACGATCATCTTTTTCATGGTGGTATAAAATTTATCCAAGATACTTAAAAAATTGTATTAACCAAGTTTTAAGCAAAAAAATATTACTTGTGCCTTTCTCTTTTTCAAACCATAGAGTGGATTTTGAACTTGACTTATGGGATTTAACCCTTCGATCACCAAAAATCCCGGGTTTAATCGGTATTACAAACCTAAAGGAGAGCCTCAGGGAGCGGGTAATTCCGGTGTTTGAGGCTCGAGAAGACACCTCACAATTATTTTGTTGGTGCTTTTTTGGGAACGAAATGTCTGGGCGAAGCCTAGGAGATTCGAAGATCCCGAAGAATTTCGGGACCGCATTTTCCAAGTCGTTGATTTTTTTTGATTTCACTTGCCCACCTCGGCGAAAACACCCTTTAATTCCCTCTTCTCTTTTGATGTTTGTGATTGAATCGTTAGAAATCCGAAGAAACCGTATTCACAAATCCATCTTGTTCTATTGAATTCCTCACGAGTTTTCAATGGCGTTTTACTGCCATTCTTTCCCGCTCGTGTTGTACCTTTGTTTTCATGTCCGATTTCATCGAGCACGAGTGCGGATTGGCCTTGGTCCGCTTGCTTCAACCATTCGATTATTACGTTAAAAAATACGGGACGGCATGGCACGGACTCAACGTGCTGCACGTTCTCATGCAGAAACAAATCAACCGCGGACAAGATGGGGCCGGAATTGGCACCATCAAACTCAACGTTGCGCCCGGAACCCGTTACATCGATCGGCAACGCTCCATTGAAGAGGCTCCCGTAAAAGACATTTTCGCCCAAGTTGCGAAACAAGTGGGGATTGCAACCCAGAACACACCCATTACTGCAGAAAATGCAGAAGCCATGAAAGGCATCGCGCCTTTTCTAGGTGAAGTGCTTCTGGGGCACGTTCGTTACGGAACCCACGGCGATTACACCATTGAAAAATGCCACCCCTTCCATCGACAAAACAACTGGATGTCGAGAAACCTGTTGGTTGCGGGGAACTTCAACATGACCAACGTAGAGGAATTGGTGCAAACCCTCATCGAATTGGGGCAACACCCCAAAGAAAAAACCGATACGGTTACGGTGATGGAAAAAATCGGACATTTTCTGGATGAACAGAACGAAGTTCTCTTCCAACAATTTAAAAAAGAAGGATTTTCTCACCAAGAAATCTCACAAAAAATACAATCGAACATCGATTTAGAAAGCATTCTCAAGCCCAGCGCCAAGCGTTGGGATGGCGGTTACCTCATGTCGGGTTTGCTTGGCCATGGCGACGCGTTTGTTCTCCGCGACCCTTCCGGAATTCGTCCGGGTTACTACTACGCCGATGACGAAATAATAGTGGTAGCGAGTGAACGGCCGGCCATCCAAGCCGCTATTGGCGCTTCCTTTGAATCCATTCAAGAAATTGCACCCGGTAGCGCCCTCATCATTAAAAAAGATGGCACCCTTACCAATCCCAGCATTTTGGATGCGCAAGAACGCAAATCCTGCTCCTTCGAACGCATCTACTTTTCCCGAGGAACCGACCGCGAAATTTACCAAGAACGATTAAAAATGGGGGAATTGTTGGTTCCTTCCATTGTTTCTGCCATCAACAACGATTTCAAAAACACCGTTTTCGGATTTATCCCGCAAACGGCAGAATCTTCCTATTTGGGAATGGTGAAAGGAATCGATGCGCATCTGATCAAACACCGGGTTTCTACCATCAAGAACAATCCGCATTTGCCCGAAGAAGACGTTCAAGAACTGTTAAATTTAAGGGCAAGGGTTGAAAAGGTGATTCATAAAGACGCCAAAATTCGAACGTTCATCACCCAAGATGCCGATCGAAATGCCATTGTTTCCGCCGGATACGACGTGACCTACGGCATTCTTCAACCCCATCAAGACCGATTGGTGATTTTGGACGACAGCATTGTGCGTGGAACCACCCTAAAGCAATCCATTTTCACCGTTTTGGCGCGCCTTCAACCCAAGGAAATTGTGCTCGTTTCGGCCGCGCCCCAAATCCGTTACCCCGATTGTTACGGCATCAACATGAGTCGAATGTCGGAATTCATTGCCTTCAAAGCCGCCGTGGAATTGCTGAAAGAAACCGGTCAATCTTCCATTTTGGATGACGTTTATCGGGATGCAAAAGCAGAATTGGAAAAAGAAGAAAACATCCTTAACCACGTGAAACGGGTCTATCGCCCGTTCTCGGTAGAACAAATTTCCCAGAAAATTGCCGAATTGGTTCGACCAGAAAATTTCCAAATCCCCATTCAAATCATTTTTCAATCGCTGGAAAATTTGCATCAATCATCCCCGGAACACACGGGCGATTGGTACTTTAGCGGCGACTACCCCACTCCCGGTGGAATGAAAGTGGTGAATCGTGCTTACGTGAATTGGTACGATGGCAACAACGAAAGAAGTTATTGAGATGAACGCTTGGATTTCAGCTGCCCGCCCCCGTACCCTGCCGCTTGCGCTCAGCGGATTGCTAGCGGGCAACGCCATGGCCCTTTCGGCCTGCATTCAGGCCGGACGAATCGCCCGGTGGGACATCGCTTTGCTCTCCATTTTAACGGCCGTTGCCCTTCAGGTGTTGAGCAATTTTGCGAACGATTTGGGCGATACCGAAAACGGAGCCGACAACCTGGGTCGCATTGGTCCCCAACGCGCCGTTCAAGCCGGTTTATTAACCCGTGAACAGATGCGGCGCGGCGTCATTTTCATGTCCGTGATTGCCCTCGTTCTCGGATTATTCTTGCTTTACCACGCTTTTGGAACCTTCAATTCGGGTTTCTTCAGTTTCCTCCTTTTAGGAATTGGTGCCATTTTCGCCGCCCTATTGTACACCTGGGGCAAACGCCCTTACGGTTACGCCGGGCTGGGCGATTTGTCGGTATTTCTGTTCTTCGGCCCCATTGCTGTTTTGGGAAGTTATGCCTTGCACGGTTTGCCCATCGGCCACATTTCGGTTTGGTTCGCGGCTTTCGCCATTGGATTTTGTGCGGTGGCCGTGTTAAATTTGAACAACATGCGCGATCGGGAAAACGACGGTTTGGCGGGAAAAAGAACCATTCCCGTACGCATGGGTCAGCGGTTCGCTTTTCGTTACCACACCATCTTGGTTGGTAATGCCGTAGGGTTGTTCATTGCCATGTTGTTTCCTTTGGCGGCCCTTCGGCCTTGGTTGCTGTTGGTGCTCCTTCCCATTTATCTGTTGATGAAGGATTTAAAACCGGTCCTTTCGGTTAAAGATCCCGTTGATTTTGATCCGTTTTTGAAGAAAACCGCCCTGAAAACCTTTTTCATCGTAGTATTGTTCTCGATAGGATTGATGATATCTCGATGAGCAAATACATTTGTTTTCAACAGCTGAAAGACCTCGGTTTTCGGGCAGAGGCTTATCCGCACACCTTGCATTTCAAACGCCCAAGCGGCACATCTCGGGGAACCCTGAAGGAACGTCCGGGCGTTTTCATCAGCCTAAACAATGGACCTCGTGAACAGTTTGGCGAATTTGGTCCCCTTGAAGGGTTGAGCCCAGATTGGTCGAATTCACCATTGGATCAAGTCATTCCCTCCATTCAAGCCTTCAACGCTGGAAACGAAAATGCATTTTGGGAAGCCCTTCGCAACAATCCGGGATTGGTTTTCGCTTGGGAAATGGGGAGCATCGGTGCATTAACAACCGAAAAAGGTTTTTATTTCGACTCGCCCTTTGCAAGAGGAACCAAAGGAATTCCCATGAACGGCCTCATTTGGATGGGAAGTCGTGAGTACCAAGAAGAGCAAGTACAGCAAAAAATAAAAGAAGGCTTTCAGATTTTGAAATTCAAAGTGGGTCAACACCGATTGGAGGACGATTTGGATTTGCTTCGATGGGTTAGAAGTTTGGAAGAAGGCCCTAATTTGGAGATTCGTTTGGATGCCAATGGCGCTTTCACGGCCTCCGAAGCGGTTGAAACCCTGCATTGCTTGGCGGAATGGAACATTCACAGCATCGAACAACCCATCGCTCCCAAACAATGGAATGCCTTGGGGAGCATCATCAAAAATAGCCCCATTCCCATCGCCTTGGATGAAGAACTCATCGGAGTAGAAAATCGAGTGGAATTGTTGGATGCATTGATGCCGCCCTATTTGATCCTGAAACCCATGTTGCTGGGCGGTTTGGCGGCCTGCGAAGCATGGATTGAAGCGGCCCACGAAAAAGGAATTCGCTGGTGGAGCACCTCCATGTTGGAATCGAACATTGGGTTGGAATTCATTGCTCAGTGGGTGGCCACACAAAATAATCCATTACCCCAAGGTTTAGGAACTGGCGCTTTGTACGAAAACAACTTCGGAACAGCTTTGGAAATTCGAGGGACTGAAATGTGGCGCAAGGCCGATCATTAAAGGGCTGCCAAAGTGGTATCCCACAATTGAATGCGGGCTTCCAACGCTAATCGAGTAGCTTCCTCGGCCTCCGTCCAACGCACTTCATCGTCTCCGCACAATTCTTCGGTCATGGCCAAAGCCAAGTGGCTATGGTGGTCTCCGTCCACTTCAATGTGGCGCTCGAGGTAATATTTGAAGGTAGAAAAGGCAGCGAGCTGATCGGGATGGAAGGAATTAACGATGGAAAGGAACATTTCGGGAATGAGGTCTTCCCTGCCGAAAGTAAAAACAGCCGCCATAACGTGGGCTTTGCCCGACTCGATGGCCGAAAAGGTATTCAACACAAACTGCTGTACGCCCTCGGGAACGTTGGCGGCTTGCAGGGCTTGTTCTAGGGAAGAGGTTTGTTTCAAAACATCGAGGAAAAATGCAATTTTCCCAACATCTGCCCCGGCTTTTTCCATGGATTTAAGGTAAAGCTCGAAATGACTGAGTCGATTTCCTTCTTCATCCACATCGCTTTCTTCGCCCACCACGATTTCGTTGATGAGGTAGCGCGTATTGGGCGAACCTACGGGGACCCAAGGCGTTGAAACGCAAGTTAATTGTTGCTGAAGCCCTTTGAGGAGCGACATGAAATCCCACACCGCAAAGATGTGATGTTCCATGAAGGTTTGGAACTGACGAGGCGACTTTACCTGATGGTAAATGGGATGATGAATCAGTTTTTCGCGAAGGTCTTGAATGTTTTCCTGCAACAACGTTATGCGGCTCATGCGAGATGGTTTTACGGGCACAAAAGTACAACCCGAAACCTTCGGAGATGTTTGATTTCCGTCAAAAAAAGCTTAGAATTTGTACGTCAGTTGCACGTTGAGGGTTCGTCCAAATACGGTACTCCAACGAACCACATCACGGGGGGCCGAACCGGTAGGAACAATTTCATAGCCGGTAATGGGATCAACAACCCGATCAACCAAGGTAGCCTTGGTTTGGGTAATTTCTCCGTAACCGCCGGCATCGCTATCCAACTTACCGTTTCCGTTCAAATCCCAGTAGAAGTACTGGCGTTGAGCCAACAAATCACGGCCGGTTAAACGCACTTCCAATTTCTCCTTCAAGAACGATTTGGTAAGGGAAAGATCGATGACCGTTCTTCCGTTTTCCCAAAGCGTTGGCTCATCTTCGTTTCCGAATTGATTCACCGAACCTACGACTGAAATGCGCTGACCAACGCGGTTGGCCATCAAACTAACGTTGAATTTCTTGGCTTCATCCCAATACGTTACCCCGCCGTTGAACACGTAAGGCGATTGACCCTGCAATTGGCGGGTGATGGTGGAAGTAGCTGTGTCGTTATACTTTACGTTCACTTGGGAACGGATTAAGGCTAGGTTTGAAAACACCGTGAATTTATCCCAAACATTTTCGATTTCGTTTCCGTTGATTTTACCCAACACCAATCGAAACTCGGTTTCAAAACCAAGATTTCTCGCCGTTTCTTGGTTGCGGTAACTCACTTGGAGTCCGTCGGAACTGCTCACTCCTGGAAGAACGTACTGTTCGATGGGGTTGGTGAAGTTTTTGTAAAATGCTGACACAGAGAACAACTGTCCGTTTCCGGGGAAAATTTCGTATCGGAAATCGTAGTTTTGGATGGTAGCACGCTCCAATTCTTCGTTTCCGCTGATCACAAAACGGGTGTTGAAATCGACGAAAACGAAAGGCATCAACTCACGGAACTCGGGGCGATTGAGCGTTTTGGAATAACTCAAGCGCACGTTTTGCTTCTTATTGATGGCAAAAACTCCGTTCACCGATGGAAGCAAATCCACCACGGTGGTATCGATGTTTACCGGGTTAAGATTGTCTTTGGTAGAAGAAAGTTCCTGGCGGTACGATTCTCCACGGAATCCCCAAACCACGCGGATCGCATCCGAGAAGCGAGTATCATTCATCCAGTAAGCGGCGGAAAGATTCGATTGAGCGCGGTATTGGTCAAAGGGACGCGATGCTTGCGCTAAACGGAATCCACTATCGCTCATGTGAGAAGTTAGGAAGATGGAATCAAGTCCCATGTATTGAAAAGAAGGATCGATTTTATTTCGATTCGAAATGATGTACTGCAAGTTTCGGCTATTGAAATCGCGCATACGGTTTTGGTTGAAAACCCCCACCTTCATGGTATTTTTAATTTCCTTGGTGATGTTCATGGCGCGTTGCACGTTCAACTGAGAACTGTTAACTTCTTCGTTGGTTTCTGAAAAGAAGTACGAACCCATGTCGTTCGAGTTGAAACCGGCAACGCTGGTAACGTTGGCGATCCATGTACCATTTGTTGGATCGGAAGGATCGTAAGCGTAGGCATAACTGGAGCGGCGAAGGGACGGAATATTGCGGTTGATGTTGGCAAAGGACGTTACCCAATTGATTTTGATTTTGGCCGATTTCCAATAGTGGTCTCCCATCAATTGAGAACTAAAAATTTTATTGGAAGTGAACCAACGTGCTGCGTTTTGGGCGTAAATTTTTTCCTCTTCGTTGTAGGCTCCAATCCCATTTCGGGTAATAACTTGGTCTTCAGAAGTGATGGAATACACGTTTTTCCAAGAAATGGTGTTATTCGAGTTGAGGTTGAGGGCGAAGTTGGCCAAGCCTCCGGCCAAAACGTTGGAGGTATAAGCCGTGTCCATGGCCTTCCCAACAATTCGATTGGAATCGGGATCCAGCGACCAGCTGTAACGCAAAGAGGAAGCTCGATTGTAATTGCGCTGATGCGAAGCTGAAATGATGTAACCGAAGAAATCCTTGTCGTTGCGCTTGATGTTTCCACCCGCAACACCTTGAAAAGAAGAGTTGGGGGAAAAACGACCATTGATCAAATCCCAATTGTTGGGTAACTGCTTCGCTGCCGCAAATTGTCCATCTTTATCGGTGGGAAAGGTTTTATAAGCAGGGAAATCGGAAGGAAGAGAACGAGTACCATCATCCAACCCCAACCAATCGAGTTTACCACCTTGGTAGGTCACCTGTTTTTGGAAGGTAGCGATGGAATTGTAGCCCGATGAATAGGAGATGGATTGGAAGTTTTCGGCGGGAACGCCTTTGGTCGTAAGGTTGATGATTCCACCGCCGAATTCACCGGTTTGATCGGGAGAAGCGGTTTTGGAAATGGTCAAATTATCCAAAACGTTGGAAGGGAAAAGATCGAAAGAAAACGCTTTACGATCGGATTCGGTAGATGGTAGGGGCGCTCCGTTGAGGAACGCTGCGTTGTAACGATCGTTCAATCCGCGAATAATCGCAAAGCGATTGTCTTGGATGGCGGCTCCGGAAACGCGTTTTAAGACATCGCCGGTATTTCGGTCGGGAGTGCGCCGGATGGCATCGGCTGAAATTCCATCGCGCACGGTTGGCGCATTTTTTTGCTCCAGAATGAGGGTATTGATGTTATCGCGCTGAACTTTGGTTTCGATGGAAACGCCGCCCATGCTGGCCGATTTTTTCTCAAGGGTGATGTTTTGAAAGGTGATTTTGTCGGCATTAACGAGAACACCTGGAATTTCTTTGGTAGAATAAGAAAGGTAATTGATAACTAGGGTGTATGTTCCGGATGGAATTTTATTGATCGCATAGGCCCCATTCACATCGGTTATGCCTCCGAACTTGGAATCTTTGATGGCTACGCTGGCTCCGATGAGAGGCTCACCGGAAGTGGCATCAACAACTTTTCCAGCAATTTTTCCTGTTTGAGAAAAAAGAGTGAAAGACAAGAATAGGGAAAAGAACAACGAGAATAGATTTTTCATAAAAAAAATTTACGGCTCGAAGGTACTTTAGGCAGTTTTCCTTATTGAAAACCCAAGGTTAAGTTAATGTTAACCACCTCGTCTTTTTGGGGTAAATTCAGCTTAAATCCTTAATATTTTTTTTACAATTCCATTTCTTTCAATATCTTGCGAAAATTTTTTTAATATGAGAAGAGGGTTTTCTATCATTTTTCTGTTCATTTCAATTTTTTCAATGGGTCAAGTTCAAGTATCAACCGTACAGCGGAGATTGCTTTTAGACCTGGCCGATGAATTGGAAATGAAAAATGCTCAAGCTCGAACTCAAGCGTTGGAAAAAGCGCGAAGAGAGGGTTGGATTGTTCGCTCAAATCAAGGAAATCAGACCATTGAATTGGATCGGATTGATCCGGAAACGGGCATTCCCATGTACTTCGTTTCCGAAAGCAATTTGAATGCTGCGAATACCATGGGAACGCCAAAATTATGGCCTGCCGGTACTCTTGGACTGAATTTAACCGGGGCAGGGATGAACGTAGGAGAATGGGATGGAGGCGCTGTTCGAGGAACCCACCAAGAATTTGGAACCAGGGTTACCCAAGTGGATGGGGCTACAACCTTGAGCGACCACGCTACCCACGTGGCTGGAACCATCATGGCTACCGGGGTTCAGGCGGCCTCCAAAGGAATGGCGTACGAAGCCAACTTAAGGGCGTACGATTGGAATAGCGATGGAACAGAAATGGCCACGGCCGCCGCCAACGGTTTGTTGCTTTCCAACCACAGTTACGGTTATTTAACCGGTTGGTATTACAACTCTGGTGATGCATCTTGGTATTGGTACGGCGATACGTCTAAAAGTGCTACAACCGACTCCCGATTTGGCTACTACGATGCTACGGCTCAAAGTTGGGACCAGATTGCGTTCAATGCTCCCAATTACCTCATCGTAAAATCGGCCGGGAACGATCGGGGCGAAGGTCCAGCTGCCGGAGCCACCCACAAAGTAAATCGAGGCGGAAGTTGGGTTTTGTCAACCGTAACTCGTGAAAAAGACGGTGGAGCGTTGGGTTACGATTGCATTTCCTACAACAGTTTGTCAAAAAACATTTTAACCATTGGAGCGGTAAACATCATTTCAGGTGGGTACACCACCCCATCTTCCGTGGTGATGAGTTCTTTCAGCGGTTGGGGCCCCACCGACGATGGGCGAATTAAGCCGGATGTGGTTTCCCCTGGAGTAGGTTTGTATTCTGCAGGAAGCGCAAGCAACACGTCTTACACCACCAAAAACGGAACATCCATGGCTTCACCAGCGGCTACGGGCTCTTTGTTGTTGGTTCAACAACATGCCAACAACGTTCGCGGGAGTTACCTCCGTGCAGCTACGCTGAAGGGCCTTACCATTCATACAGCCGATGAGGCAGGAACCACCACTGGGCCCGATTATCGATTTGGTTGGGGGTTGATCAACACTTCCAAAGCGGCAGAAGTGATTTCTAACGCCAATTTCCAAAACATCATTCGGGAAAACAGCTTGTCCAATGGTGCCGTTCAAACACTAAGAGTTTATTCCGATGGAAGCTCTCCGCTAAAAGCTACCATTTGTTGGGCCGATCCTGCTGCAAACCCTGGAACTTTTGCATTGAATGACCGCACCCCAAAACTCATCAACGATTTGGATGTGCGCATTTTTCGGGAAGGAACCGCAGATTCCATTTTCCCTTATCGTATGGATCCTGCAAATCCCGCAAACGCAGCAACCACGGGTGACAATGTGGTGGATAACGTTGAACAAGTGTTGTTGAACGCTCCCACGGCAGGATATTATGTTATTCGTGTTTCACACAAAAGAACGCTTCAAAACAGTGCCGCCCAAAATTATTCCCTGGTGGTTACAGGAGGAAATCCGAATACTTTGATTTTAAACAATGTTCCAAGTTTCTTTCGGGTTGGAATACCTTATACCTTACCTTTTACGAAAACAGGAACATTTGGAAACGGAAATGCCTACACCATTGACTTTGTTCCTGTTTCAGGAGGAAGTACCATATCTGCTTCTACAACCCTTTTATCCAACGATTCGGTTCGTTTTGTGCTTCCAAATGGGCTTACCCAAGGAGTTTCTTACCAAATTCGATTAAGAAGTTCATTGCCCATTGCCCTCTCCTCAAATACTTCGGTTTCCATCAGTTATCTTCAAAATCCAAGCATATCTGGAACAAAAACTTCAGCATGTTCCAATGACACCTTCAGCTTAACCACCACAGCCCAAAGCGGAGCTACTTACACTTGGTTAAAGGGAACCTCCACCATCGGAACAACCCAAAATTTAATAGCAACAGGGTCAGGAACTTACGCTGTTCGGGTTTCAGATGGTTTGGTTCAGTTAACATCGTCAAACTGGACAGTAACAGCGAAAGCAGCAACAACATCTGCCAATGCCGGAGCCAATCAATTGGGGTTAAAATCTACCCAGGTAGCATTGAATGCTAGCCTTCCTGGAATTGGGGAAAAAGGGAAATGGCGAAAATCCACTTCTTCTGTTTCTTCAGGGTCTTTTGTAAATGATACCGTTCGCAATACAACTTTCAACGGAGTTTTGGGTGGCGTTTACGACTTAATTTGGCAACATCAAGGCGAATGCGGAACCTCCGAAGATACCGTTCGCATTGAAATTGATGCGTGTTCGCCCGTTTCTTCCAACTTCTCTACCAGCATTTGTGCGGGTAGCTCTTATTTTTTCAACGGTCAGAACCGCACAACAGCCGGAACTTACCTCGATACCCTTACCTCCAGTTTGGGTTGCGATAGCGTGGTAACCCTTACCTTGAACGTTAATCAGCCTACTTCTTCCAACATTTCAGCAACCATTTGTGCCGGAAATTCCTACTCCTTCGCAGGACAGAACATCACCGCTGCCGGAACCTATTCCGATACCTTGCAAGCCGCCAACGGATGCGATAGCGTGGTGACCCTTACCTTGAACGTTAATCAGCCTACTTCTTCCAACATTTCAGCAACCATTTGTGCCGGAAATTCCTACTCCTTCGC
>CANHCV010000047.1 GCA_947459245.1 Bacteroidota bacterium | reverse complement strand
TTTTAAACACTTTCAATTTCATTGGGATTTATACCGACTTCTGGTCTTCCTCGGAATCTTCCGCTTCAAATGCATTTTTCCGTTATTTGAGTAATAACGACCCTTATTGTAGTAGGAACAATAACGTATCAAAAAACTATGGCTTCTCCATCCGCTGCATCAAAGATTAATGGTATGAAAAGAGTTCTATTTTTCTCCTTGTTTGCCCTGTTTCTGTTTCAATGCGAGAGTCCGCAACAAGAAACCTCTCCTTCGTTTTCGAAGAGTGCCGAATCTGCCCCTACGGAAGAAAGTACTCCTGCCGTACAACCCAACAAGCCCTGCGTGGGAAATCGGGATTGCATTGTGGAGGTGCGCAAATTGGTTCGAGGCGCCGGTTGGGAAATCGCCAACGAACAATACGACGGTGAAGGTGTTTTTTATATCGATGCCTTTCAATACGGTACCGATAACATCATTCACGTAAGTTACCAAATGGATTGCAATTGCAAACCCATCGACATAAAAATCAATCCGGCTTCTGGTGGAAGTGTGGGTCGATCTACAGCAAGTTTTCACCGCTGCGGCGATAAGTGGGATGGTTCCACCTTGTTCGAAGGCGGTATTTACGGCGATTATTGCTCGGAGAAGTGCTATGCCATGAATTATCCCAATTGATTTTGTTGATATTTGTGCAAGAGAAACAGCAAAACGTTGGAATAAACGAATTTGAATTTTTGAATGAGGTTTTCTATTGGGAGCGGTCTCGAAGAATTTCGGGATAAAAGGAGCGGCACCTGAGCTTGTCGAAGGTTGGCGGCCCCCTAAACAAACGAGTTTTTTTATTTCATCCCCGATTTTTTTCTAAATCCAAACTAATAATTGGAAACGATTGAAACGGCTCTGCACCTTAACTTTACTTCCGGGGAGGGGTAGGTGTTACCTGAGCCAGTCGAAGGGTGGTCCCTGAGCCTGTCGAAGGGCGTTAGTCCCTTTTTTATTTGCACCGTTTTTTTTTAAGAGAATCTCAGAGAACACGACCACCTTGGGAACAAAAATTGGAAACGATTGAAACGGCTCTGCACCTTAACTTTACTTCTGGGGAGGGGTAGGTGTTACCTGAGCCAGTCGAAGGGCGTTAGTCCCTTTTTTATTTGCGCCGTTTTTTTTTAAGAGAACCTCCAGGGAACGCGACCACCTTGGGCAACAAAAATTGGAAACGATTGAAACGGCTTTGCACCTTAACTTTACTTCTGGGGAGGGGTAGGTGTTACCTGAGCCAGTCGAAGGGCGTTAGTCCCTAATTTTTTCGCCAATCGGCAGATTTTACTGAGTTTAGCCCAGGTATTTACTTTCGCAGAAATCGTTAAGTGCTCCCGTTGTTATGTGGAGCAATACACCTTTTGTGTTTTCCTAATCTCAAGATTTGCGTTTTGAACCAGCAATATGAAAATTATCCCCCACAAAAAAAGCCCCGAATCTCTTCGGGGCTTTTTTGATAACAGGTAGAGGTGAATTACTTCACCATCAATTTAACGGTTTTTACTTCGTTGCCCTGACTCAAGTGTACAAAGTACAAGCCGGATGACATGCCCGTTAGATCGAACTCAACCGCGTTCTGGTTGTTCGACAATTGTGCGGTGCGAACAACGCGGCCAGAGGCATCCATCACGCGAACCATCACTTCTTGGGTAGCACCTGCAGGCAAGTTCACATAAACCTGTCCGGAAGTTGGATTTGGGTAAACGCGAACTTCGGTTTGTGCCAATGTTCCAGCTCCCAATTTAATCACAAACAAGGTATCGGAAGGAACAGAAGAACAGCCGTTCTGGGTAACTACAGCGAAGTAGCGACCGGTCACAGGAATGACCAAAGTTTGGTTGGTGGCTCCAGCAACCGAACCCGTGGTAACATTGAACCATTGGTTACCAGAAACTGAACTGGAAGTCAACGTATCGCGATTAGCGGTAATCACTGGCTTAGCAGGAACTGGGTTAACCGTAACGTTGGTGTTCAAAGATCCAGAACGACAACCGTTGCTATCGGTAACAACAACAAAGAAGCTACCGGTTGCAGTTACAGGCAATACGCTGCCTACAAATCCATTGCTCCAAGTTCCAGATGCAGAAGAAGTCAAACGAACGGTATCACCAGCACAGATGGTTGTTGAACCAGCAGCGGTAATCACTGGCGTTGCAGGAAGGGCGTTCACCACAACTACAGCGCTTGAGTTATTGCGACAACCGTTGCTGTCGGTAACGGTGTAACTGAAAGATCCTGCAGTAGAAGTCGTAATGCTCAACGTGGTATCTCCGGTACTCCAAACCCCAGGTCCGTTTGCGGTTAAAACAATGGTATCACCGAAACACAAGTTCAAAGAACGAGAACCGGAAATCACCGGTGCGGTTGGCAATGCATTTACCGTAACGTTCACCGGTGCTGAAGTAGCCGTACATCCGTTCGTATCGCGAACCAAAACGGTGTATGCACCTGATGTTGTAGCCGAAATCGAATCTCCAGCTACACCGTTGCTCCAAGTTCCTGTTGCAGATGAGTTCAATTGAACTGAACCGCCTTGACAGAAGGTAGTAGCTCCAGCAGCAGTAATCACTGGTGTAGTTGGAAGCGCGTTAACGGTGGTAGAAATAGAATTCGAAGTTTCAACACCGCAGAAACCATTCTTGGTTACAAAGAATACACCTGTGGTATCAACCACCAAGGTATCAGCAACGGTGCTATCCGACCAAGTTACTCCAGTTGCAGAAGAAACCAAAGTAAGGGTATTTCCATCACAGAAACTGGTATTTCCTAATGCACTCACTACGATAGGAGTAGCAACGTAATTGGAAAGAACGATGTTAGAAGAATCAATACAACCGTTGGTATCGGTTACTACAACGCTGTAGGTTCCAGCTGCAATAACTTGGATGGAGGTAGAAGTATCTCCAGAACTCCAAATCCCAGAATTGGCTACCGATAAGGTAATGGTATCGTTGGTACAAAACTGCGCTTTCGAAGCATTGATGCTCGCATTAGGCAAAGCATTCACTTGAACCACAATGGCATTGGATGTATTGGAACAACCGGTAAGCGTATCAGTAAAAATAGCCGTGAAAGAACCGGAAGTAGAAACCGAAATAGAACTGTCGTTCGAAGCATTGCTCCAAGTAATGTTGTTGGTGGGAGAAGCCGTTAAAGTAACAGATCCGCCTTGGCAAAACGTAGTTGTGGTCAATGCTGAAATCACCGGTGCAGTTGGAAGAGCGTTAACGCTAACGATCAAAGAATCGGTCGACGTTTCAGTTCCGCAAAAACCAGCTTTGGTAGCGTAGTACGTTCCTGCAGCAGCAATGGTGATGGAATCAGCTGTAACGCCGGTCGACCAGCTTACGCCTGATGTATTGGTCGTCAAAACCAAAGAACCGTTCGCACAAATGCTAGTAGAACCGGCAGTGCTCAAGGCGAATGGAGTAGCAACGTAATTGCTCATCACAATGGAATCGCTATTAACGCAACCGTTTGCATCGGTAATCACTACGCTGTACGTTCCGGTTGTTGTAACGTTAATGGACGTAGAAGTGTCCCCTGAACTCCAGATGCCCGATGCACCAACCGACAAGGTAATGGTATCGTTCGCGCAAAACTGAGCTTTTGAAGCAGTAATCGCAGCATTGGGCAAGGCATTCTCGATCACAGCTACACTGGAAGAAGAAGTACAACCGGTAAGCGTATCGGTGAACGTTACGCTGTAGTTACCAGCAGCTGTAACGGTTAAGGAAGAATCGGTAGAACCGTTGTTCCAAGTAATGTTCGATGTTGGAGAAACGTTCAAAACGGTTTGTCCACCAGCACAGAAAGATAAAGTTCCGGTAATGGAAGGTGCTGCTGGTAAAGCGTTAACGCTAACGATCAAAGAATCGGTCGACGTTTCGGTTCCGCAAAAACCAGCTTTGGTAGCGTAGTACGTTCCTGCAGCAGCAATGGTGATGGAATCAGCTGTAACGCCGGTCGACCAGCTCACGCCTGATGAATTGGTCGTCAAAACCAAAGAACCGTTCGCACAAATGCTGGTAGAACCGGCAGTGCTCAAGGCGAATGGAGTAGCAACGTAATTGCTCATCACAATGGAATCGCTGTTTACGCAACCGTTTGCATCGGTAACAACAACGCTGTACGTTCCAGCTGCTGTTACGTTAATGGACGTAGAAGTGTCTCCAGAACTCCAGATACCCGATGCACCAACCGACAAGGTAATGGTATCGTTCGCGCAGAACTGAGCTTTTGAAGCAGTAATGCTAGCATTGGGCAAGGCATTCTCGATCACAGCTACACTGGAAGAAGAAGTACAACCGGTAAGCGTATCGGTGAACGTTACGCTGTAGTTACCTGCAGCTGAAACGGTTAAGGAAGAATCAGTAGAACCGTTGTTCCAAGCAATGTTCGATGTTGGAGAAACGTTCAAAACGGTTTGTCCGCCAGCACAGAAAGATAAAGTTCCAGTGATGGAAGGTGCAGATGGAAGAGCGTTAACGGTAATTGAAATGGTATTGGAAGTACTAGAACATCCGTTGGTGTCTGTAAGAGTTAAGCTAAACGTACCAGCAGCGTTTACGGAAATGGTATCGGAAGTTGATCCATTGCTCCACAAGCCTGATGCGCTACTTACCAGTTGAACGCTTCCGCCTTGGCAAAAAGTAGTTGCGGACAACCCTGAAACCACTGCAGGAGTTGGAAGGGCAAACTCACTGATGGTGATGCTGGCCGTATCTGTAGCGGTCATCACGGTGTAAACACCGGCCGTGTCGGCCAGGATGCTGATTCCGGTTCCGGAAAGTACCACGGTGTCTCGCTTCCAAACGAAGCTAGCTGCCGTAGTATCGGAAGCGGTTAGGGTAATTCCGCCTGATCCCGCGCAAAATCCATTTTTTCCATTGGAGGTTGAAATGGTGATGCCTTGGGAAAAAGCCATTACCGAGAACATGACGAAAAACGCCAAAAAGTAAAGTTTTTTCATAGGGTTTAAATTTGTGCGAAGGTAGCACATTTTTACCCTACAGAGCATCAACAAAGAAGGCAAGAATACATTTAATTAGTCCAAATATTCTTTCCACCACAGGGCCAAATTGAGCAAAAACCAAGCTTTTCGTCCTTCTCCCCTTGTATATATATCTTCAACTTCTTTCATGTTTAACCAGCCGGTTTGGTTAATAAAGTTCTTGATTTCCTTTTTCGTCAATTCTCCCAAGTCGTTTTTGAACCAATCGTAAACGGGAGCATCGAACCCTTGTTTTTGGCGGTAAATGATTTCGTTGGGGATAAGTCCTTCCACCGCCTTTTTAAGAATGTATTTGCTTTCGTTGTTTTTCCTTTTGAGGGCCGTTGGAATGCCCATGGAATACTCCACGAACTTATGATCGAGGAAGGGAACCCGGGCTTCCAAGCTCACCGCCATCGACATTTTGTCGACCCTCATCAACAACAATTCTGGGAGGCGAATTTTCAAATCCATGTAGCTCATCCAATTGATGTGGCTTGGTTCAGGAGTTCTTTCCAAAAAATTGGATCTGATTTTTGCGACTTGTTCGTAAGTGGAATAACCGCGAAGTTCTTTTAACCAATCGCCGCCGATGAGTTTCGCTTTTTCATCTTCTCCAAATGCCTTTAATCCGGTCCAAAAAATGGGTTGATCGTTGGCACCCCTTCGCAGCAATTCGTAGGGCAAGGTGTGGTCTTTCCCGGTGAATTTCATGGCATTCAAGCCCATTTTCTTAAAGATGTTAGGAATCGGCAAGTCGTCGTATTCCTGAATCTTCAACAAATCTTTCCAAAAGCGGTATCCCCAAAACAATTCATCGCTCCCCTCTCCTACTTGTGCTACAATCACACCGTTGTCGCGAGCAAGTTTGCTCACGTAATAGATGGGCATGCAAACCGGATCGGCAATGGGTTCATCTTGATGGTGAACCAATTGCGGGAGGAAATCGATGAGGTCTTGCTGATTCAGGGAGCGCTCGTAGTACTCGCAACCCAACTCTTTGGCTACCTTGCGCGCATAATAAAATTCATTGGTGTAGCTGGAAAGATCTTGATCGTTCTCGTAACCAATGGAAAATGCCTTCACCGGTTGTCCGTTGGAAAGGTCACTAAATAGTTTTGCATTCACCGAAGAATCGATCCCTCCAGAAAGAAATACGCCCACCGGCACATCGGCCATCATGCGGTATTTCACCGATTCGCGAAGCTTCTCCACCAAGGTTTCCGTCACTTCTTTTTCAGAGACATGGGGTTGGTAGTTGACGTGGGTGAACACATCCCAATATTCTTTGGGCTGAGACGGTTGCCCGTTTTTTATTTCGATGTAGTGTCCGGCCGGGAGCTTTTGAATCCCTTCAAAAAAGGTATTCGGTGCCGGTACGGTGAGGAACGTTAGGTAATCGTAGGCCGATTGAAAGTTCAACTTTCTGGGAATGGAACGATCTTGAAGGATGGCTTTGATTTCGCTGGCGAAGTAGCAACACCCATTTTGGTAGGTGTAGTACAGGGGTTTGATGCCAATTCGATCGCGAACCAAATAGAAGAGGTCCTTGGGTTGATCCCAAAGCCCGATGGCGAACATTCCTCTGAAACGTTCGATGCATTGAATTCCCCACTCTTGGTAGGCGTGCAAAATGACTTCCGTATCGGAGTGAGAGGTGCGAAAACGATGACCTTTTTGTTCTAATTCGGTTCGAATTTCGGCATGGTTGTAGATTTCTCCGTTGAAAACCACCCAAATGGAGCCATCGGGGAGGCCCATGGGTTGAGCCGCTTCGTTCGACAAGTCAACGATGGAGAGTCGTTTGTGCGCAAGGGAAATTTCTCGGCTGGAGGTTTGTGACCAAACCAACGTATTGGGCCGATTTTGTGGGATATCGGGGGTGGTTCCGTTTTCCGATGCAAAGAAAAAACCGTCCCCATCGGGGCCACGGTGGTGCATGGCATCGGCCATGGCTACCATACCATTTCGATTAAATCGGCTTTCGCCCAGGGCAACTACTCCAAGTATTCCGCACATGTTGCGAAGTTAAGGCAATCAACACACATTTTTAAAAAGCATTTTTTCTCCAGGAAATTCCCAAAATGAAACTTTAATTCAATTTGAAAAAAAACTTTGTTTGTGCGTCGCATTAAAATATGTTCAAAAAAAGGGCTAAAAGTCTATTTTTTAGCAATATTTTTTTTGCAAATAAACAATATCATCCATTTTCCCAAAGTGGTACTTATGCACAAATTAAAAAAAACAAACCTATATTTGCAATCGATATGTACAACATTCTTTACTCCAAACTACTTATGCGCACTTTGTTGCCGTTTATTCTTGTGGTTCTTTCCTTTAACTCTTGGGGGCTGTCTAATAATCAGGTCAGAATTTCCCAAAAAACAGGTCCTTACTTTATTTTAGATCACAACAAGCCGGCAACAGGCCCACGAGCTGGATTCGTGGCCATTGAAATTACCAATGTTTCCAACCAGCCCATTTCGAATTTCAAAATTACGCTAAACGCAATTTCAGGAATTGGCTATACATTGGGCATTGGGGAAGATTCCAGCAGAAGTTTTTTAACGATTCAACCCGGTGAAAAAGTTTTGGCCAGTTTTTTCATGCGTTACCCATCCACTTTTAATACCACAGGCCAGTTTCAGTTCCAACTCCAAGATCGAAACCCAGGATTGGTTCAATACACAACATCCATAACTACCAAGGCGTTTATTTCGGCTTCTGCCGGTGGTTTGGTGAACAGCCGAAAAACCTCAAGTGCCAAACCCGTTGGTGAAATTTGGACCGATACGATTCGTTACCACTTCGGCAATGTGCTTTGCCAAGATGCCTTTTTCTTCCAACCGGTTGCGAACGCCTCGTACAACGCTGCAGGAATGTTTTTGGTGGGTACAGAAGTGATTTATTCCGATGTTCCAGGTATTCAGGTTGGCGATAAAAACGTATTCTGCGATACTGCCACTGCAAGTAACCACGGAAGCAATAAGGCAGTGATCATCGTGAACAAATACATTGTTCGAAACGTAAATACTCCCATCTTGATGAGTCCGGTTTGCGCTACACGATCTGGAAATCATTTTAAATTTCAATTCAAATGGTCAACGAATTCCCTAAACAACCGATCTTGTTCTGGTGATCCTTCCAAGTTGTTCATTTCAAAATCTGTGAACAATCCCTTCCCGAAATTTGGGGATACCATTTTATACACCGTTGTTTTGAAAAATACATCCACAAATTTTTCTTCTGTTCCAGAGTTGAATGATGATCTACCTGTAGGATATACTTTTCTCTCCTTGAGTCCCGCATCACGAATCAATGCAGAAAACTCCTGCGAAATCCCAACCACAGGTAGCACCAAAAAAATTCGCGCGAAAGGTGCCCGACCAGAGGGTTACAGCATTTCTCCTGGAGATTCCTTAACTTTTCAATATTGGGTAATTACTTCTCTAACTGATAATGATGGACTTCCAGATACCAATTTTGTTTCTTTTTCCATCGGACTGTATACCTCTCCAAGAGTTTTCTCTATTGTTCAATTAAACAACGGAAAAGGTCTATTGCCCATCACCAACCTTTCTGCTGTTGTAAAAAACAACCAGCTGAATTGGTCGGTAGAGGGAACATCTCGCGACGCTGTATTTCAAATTGAAGGTGGCGAACACGCTTGGTCTTCCGTAGCGTTGATCCCTTATCAGTGGGGCAAAAAGAATTATTCTCTTACACTTTCTAACCTTCTGGATTATCCTTTCTTTAAAATAACCGTTGTTGAAAATGGTAAGACAACTCTCTCTACCGTTATTCGAAACACCGCCCAATCTGAACAGGCCTTTTCGGTTTATCCTCAACCGTTTGCCCAATCGGTTCAGCTAACCCTTCCAAAAAATGTTTCCAAAACGGCTCAAATGGAAGTGTACGATAGCCAAGGACGATGGATTAGCTCGTCTTCGGCATTGAACCAATTGGAGGTAAACACCGAAAATTGGCCAACTGGCGTTTACTTTTTCCACCTGATTGAAAACGGACAGCGCCAAATTTTCAAAGGGATAAAAATCGCCCACTAAACATTTTTCCCGCTTTTTCGTACCTTCGTGCCAAACAAAATTGGTATGAATAAAGTAGTTGCTTCCGCTCAAGAAGCCATTGCCGACATCCACGATGGGGCCGTGCTCATGTTGGGCGGCTTCGGTTTGTGCGGTATCCCAGAACATTGCATTGCCGCCCTCGTTGAAAAGGGCGTGAAAAACCTCACCTGCATCTCCAATAACGCCGGCGTTGATGATTTCGGCATAGGCCTAATGCTCCAAAAACGTCAAGTTAAAAAAATGATCTCCAGCTACGTTGGAGAAAATGCCGAATTTGAACGCCAACTCCTTTCCGGTGAATTGGAAGTAGAACTCATCCCCCAAGGAACCCTCGCCACCCGTTGCATGGCCGCCGGTTACGGAATGCCCGCCATCTTTACGCCCGCCGGAGTTGGAACCGAAGTGGCCGAAGGGAAAGAAACCCGAATCTTCAACGGAAAAGAATACCTCCTGGAATACGCCTTCGACGCCGATTTCGCCATTGTTAAAGCTTGGAAAGGCGACACCATGGGAAACCTCATTTTCAAAGAAACCGCCCGAAACTTCAACCCCATGATGGCCATGGCCGGTAAAATTACCATCGCCGAAGTGGAAGAATTGGTTCCGGCCGGAACCCTCGATCCCGATCATATTCACACCCCTGGAATTTACGTTCATCGCATCTTCCAAGGAAATCATTTCGAGAAACGAATTGAACAACGAACCTTGCGTCAACGCCCCTAATTTCAAAAGCCATGTTAGATAAAAACGGAATTGCAAAACGCATCGCTCGCGAAGTTCGCGATGGCTACTACGTTAACCTGGGAATTGGAATCCCAACCTTGGTAGCCAACTACATTCCCGAAGGAATGAACGTTGTACTTCAATCGGAAAACGGTTTGTTGGGCATCGGCCCCTTCCCGTTCGAAGGAGATGAAAATCCTGATTTGATCAACGCCGGGAAACAAACCATTACCACAACCCCCGGAAGCTCCTTCTTCGATTCGGCCATGAGTTTTGGCATGATTCGAGCTGGGAAAGTAGATTTAACCATCCTCGGTGCTATGGAAGTTTCGGAAAATGGCGACATTGCCAATTGGAAGATTCCAGGGAAAATGGTGAAAGGAATGGGCGGAGCCATGGATTTGGTGGCTTCGGCAAAAAATATTGTGGTGGCCATGCAACACGTGAATAAAGCCGGAGAAAGCAAATTGCTTCCCCAATGTTCCCTTCCTTTAACGGGAGTTGGTTGTGTGAAGAAAATTGTAACGGAATTGGCTGTTTTGGATGTTTTGCCAGAAGGCGGATTCAAATTGTTGGAGCGCGCTCCCGGAGTTTCCGTAGAAACCATTCAACAAGCCACCGCCGGTAAATTATTGATTGAAGGTGACATTCCAGAAATGAATTTGGATTGATGGAAATCGTTGTTCGAGATGCGATCAAGGCCGATATGCCAGCCGTTCACCAACTGATTGGAGAATTGGCACTGTATGAAAAAGCGCCGCATGAATTTACGCTTACCTTGGAACAATTGATGGAAGACGGATTCGGAAATGATCCCGTTTTTGATTGCTTGGTTGCCGAAGAAAATGATGTAGTGGTAGGAATGGCGTTGTTTTACACCAAATATTCCACTTGGAAAGGCAAATGCATTTATTTGGATGATATCGTCGTGAAAGAATCGCACCGACGGTTTGGCGTGGGAACGAAGTTGTTTCAGCGCTTGCGCTCCATTGCCAAAGCCCGCCACGCCCAACGTTTGGAATGGCAGGTGCTTGATTGGAACGAACCCGCCATTCAATTCTACAAAAAACTGGGTGCAGAACTCGATTCCGAGTGGATTAACGCCAAATTCCGTTGGGAAAATTTGTGATGAAACCGCTCAAAATCTATAAATTCGGAGGTGCGTCCATTCAAGATGCTCCATCCATGGCCCGCATCCGCGGAATCATTGCTCCGGCCCTCCATCACTATCAATTGGTGGTGGTGGTTTCGGCGTTGGGGAAAAGCACCAACGCCTTGGAAAAAGTAGTGCTTGCATGGCACCAAAACCAATCCGTAGAGCTTCAACAAGCCTTGGATTTTGTGGCTCAGACCCATCGGGACTTGATTTCGGAATTGGACGTGAGCGATCGTTCCAAAGAACAAATCCGTCAAAGTTTCGACATTCGTTTGGCACAATTGGAGGTTTTGCTCACAGCACCTCCCCATTCGAATTACAATTTGAATTACGATCAAGTGGTTTCTTACGGTGAGTTATTCTCCACCACCATTTTTTCGGAATACTTGGTTCTTTCCGGATTGCAGGCCCGTTTTCAAGATGTTCGGGAATGGATTGTGACCGAAGAACCTTTTCGGGAAGCCCGAATTGTTTGGGAAGATACCGAGAAAATTCTGCAGCCTTTTGTAGATCATCCGAGTTCGCTGGGGCCCCTTACGATCACCCAAGGATTTATTGGTCGAATTAAGGGGACGCATTTAACTTCAACCCTTGGAAGAGAAGGATCGGATTACACCGGAGCGATTTTGGCTTCTGCCTTGCACGCTACAAGTTTAAGCATTTGGAAAGATGTAGCTGGCGTTATGAATGCCGATCCCCGATTGTTTCCCGATGCCGTTAAATTTGATGTTTTGAGTTACCGGGAAGCCATTGAGATGACATATTACGGAGCAACGGTTATTCATCCGAAAACCATTAAGCCGCTGGAGAACAAGCAAATTCCTTTGGAAGTCAACTCGTTTTTGCGGCCCGATTTGATTGGCACCGTTATTTCTGCGGATGCGATTTCCATTCATCATACACCCTGTTACATCGTAGTCAAAAATCAAATCTTATTGAGCATCAGCTCAAAAGATTTCAGTTTCATTGCAGAGCCTGGCCTATCGGCCATTTTTCAGTCCATCAGTGAAGTGGGTTTGCGGGTTCGGTTGATGCAAAATTCGGCCATTTCTTTTAGCGTTGTTTTGGATAACGACACCTTTAAAATTCCCGGATTACTTCAATCTTTGAAAGAAAAGTTTAGGGTAAAATTCAATGAAAACGTTGAATTGTGGACCATTCGCCATTATTCTGCAGAAGTCATTCAAAAAACCACCGAAGGCCGAACCATTTTGATGGAACAACGAAACCGGGAAACGGCTCAATTTGTCATGGAAACGAAATAATTTCTTTGAAACAAATTTTGTTGAACCGTTGTTGTAATTTTGCATCATTCTAAATAATCAAACAAAATGAATCACGTATTAAGCGTAGGAAGTCAATTTCCTGCATTTTCAAAAAAGTCTGTGGTAAGCATGGACCAAGGAAAAGAATTCGAAACATTGACCAACCAAGTTCACGAAGACAAGTGGATGGTGATGTTTTGGTGGCCGAAGGATTTCACGTTTGTGTGTCCAACCGAAATTGCTGAGTTCAACAAGGCCTACGAAGATTTCCGCGATCGCGATGCGGTTTTGATCGGGGCTTCTACCGATTCTGAGTTTGTACACTTGGCATGGAGAAAAGACCACGACGATTTGCGCGGATTAAAATTCCCGATGTTGGCCGATACCTCTAAAAGTTTGGCTGAAGAGTTGGGCATTTTGCAATCGAACGAAAAAATTGCATACCGTGTTACGTACATTGTTGATCCAGAGGGAATTATCCGTTGGGTATCGGTTTACGATTTGAGCGTTGGTCGCAATGTAAAAGAGGTTATTCGTGTGTTAGACGCGTTACAAACCGACGAGTTGTGCCCATGTAACTGGCAAAAAGGAGAGAAAACTCTTTAAAAATAGGCGATGTTGGAGGAAACCAAGAAAGACCTCCTCAGCGACGTAAAGCTCTCCGGCGATCATGCGAGTTCCGTTTTGGATCGTTTGGTTTCCGGAGAGTCTTCGTATTTGAGGGACTTGAGAATGAATTTGAAAACGGCAATGCAGGTAGAAAGCATTGAGGGGAAAGAAGCCGCTTTGATTGCTTATGCCGTTGCTGTGAATGAACGTCACGCTGCTTTGGTGGCCGGATTCGAGGCCGTTTGTAAGGAAGCAGGCTGTACGGAAGCAGAAATTGCAGAAGCCGCTGCCTGCGCATCGTTGCTTTCGGCGAATAACGTGTTGTACCGATTCAAGCACTTCATCGAAAAAGCCGAATACCAAAACATGGGTGCCAAAATGCGCATGAACATCATGATGAAACCGGTGCTAGGAAAACCCTTTTTCGAATTGTTGAGTTTGGGAATCAGTTCCGTGAACGGATGCCAGCAATGCGTAAACAGCCACGAACACAGCGTAAAAGAGCTGGGCATTTCTGCCGAGAAAATCTTTGATACGGTTCGTTTGTGTGCCGTTGTTGTAAGCGTTACCAAAGTTATTTAACCGAAACTTGGACTTTTAAAAGCCATGAAAGTGCTGCAAATTGCGGTTCTTTCGTGGCTTTTTTGTTGGCAGAAATGCTGATTGGGATCAATCCATTCGCTTAGGAAAGGATCATTTTTGTAAGGGTAACTACCCCGGTTGCTAAAATGAGGATCAAAACAAGGACTTTGAAAACTCTTTCTGATACTTTGGTGAGGATTTTTTTTCCGACAAACGTACCAGCGACGCTAACGACCAATAAAATTGGAATGAGGTAAAGATCTCCATTGTGCACGTAACCGTTGAAAAAATACACCACGCTTCTGCTTGCATCAATGCCCAAATCGATGATGGCTGAGGTGGCAATGAACACTTCCATTCGGAGGTTATAGGCCGATAAAACCATGCCTCGAATGGAACCGCCAGTTCCTACCAGTCCCGCAATTAAGCCGGAGAAAACTCCACCTCCTATGGAATTGGTGAGGGTTGGTTTCAGTTCAAAATTTCTAAAAATCAACAGGATCAAACTGACCACAATCAAGAAAATGGAGAGGGATAACTCCAGAATTTTAACATCGATGAACTTGCTAAAGTAGGCGCCCACGATGACAAAAGCTACGGCTGGAATTCCAATGGAGGCAATCAGTTTTTTATCGAATCCTTTTCTAAAAAAGGCAATTTTTGAAAGATTGCTGGATACGTGGAACAGGGCGGTAATTCCCAGTACCGACTGAAAATCAAGAAAATAACTGGCGATGGGAACGAAGAACAAGGATGAACCAAATCCTCCAACGGTTCCGAGAATTTCGGCTAAGAAGGCCAAAAAAATGAAGAGGGGGAGGTTTGCCAAGGGGAATTGTTTTATGGATGTTGTTTCAAAGGTAACACCATTGATTTCTCCAGAGGTGTTCTTTGTTTTGGGTGGGTTGGGGGTAGCCTGGAAATAGTAGGTGCAGACCGGCATTTCTGCCGGCACCAAAGCTGGTTGTGTTGTTATTTAATGGACAGGCCTGGATTTAATGCTTTACAATTTTCTTCATCCAACACTTCGAAGAGCTGTTTACCTCTATACCATAAATTCCACTTGGATAACTCTCTAGGTTAATCGAAGGGTTATCTGTTTCCAAAATTATATTTCCCCAACCATCGAAAATTTTAATCTTCAATTTTTCGCTTGGGGAACATTTTACCATGAATTTATCGTGGGTTGGATTGGGATAAATGATTAACTCCTGTACTTCTTCCAATAAATCTTTGCTTGAAACCCCAAAATTTACCACTGATGTAAGTAACTGTGACGCAAGAATATTGGATTGGGCGGGTATTTGATTGATTAATACACATACGATGATTCCGGTTGCCGTGTCGTAAATCATGGAAGAGTTGTACCCTCCCCAAATGTTTCCACCATGAGTCCAAACGGTTCTTCCTGAAACGGTATTTTGACTTATTCCAATTCCATATCTACCAGATCCAACGAAAGTTGTCATTTCATTTATTGAACTTGCATTAATTATTCTGCGGTTGAGAAGGGCATGATACCATTGTACCATTTCGCTGGCATTGGAATACATCCCACCTGCGGCCCAAGCGGCGCTATTGACGGAGGTTCTTGGAATTCCATTATTATTGAACCCGGCTTGCCAAGGGTGTGCTTTCGACAAAGGGAAGCGCTCATAAACATCTAAATAGGTACTATCAAGGGAAAGAGGGGATAAAATACTATCCCTAAGCAATTCGTGAAAACTTCTTCCTGTAACGGATTCTGCGATAAGTCCGGCGATTAAGTAGTTGGTATTGCAATAACTCCAGCCTGTTCCTGGGGAGAAATTTGGAGGGCCAGCCCATCGAAGCAATTCCGTTGCCGTAAAGATTCTGTTGGGGTTATTCATCATGGAATCTGGATAACCTGGAACACTGGTTACATCATCCAATCCACTCGTATGATTCAATAATTGACGAATGGTAATGTTTGAGTCGATGTTGTTGTAGGTAGGAAGAAATTTATGTAGGGAATCTCCTAAATGTATGAGGTTATTTTCGGCTAATTTTAAAAGAAGTACTCCGGTAAATAGTTTGGTTTGACTTGCAATACCAAATACCATTTCTGTTGTGATTGGATTTCCTGCATGAGAAATTCCAGATATTCCTTTCCATGTACCCATTTGAGGAATAAATACGGCTGCTGAAATGCCTTTAAGGTTATTGGAGATTTTAAAGCTATCGACCTTTTGTTGAAGAAGATTTGCCAATGAAGGTGGAATACTTTGTCCTTGCGAGGAAAAAGGGACGCAAAATAGGAAAATAAAAAGTTTAAAAAGGTGCTTCATGTGGTTTAGACAAAATTTTCAATCTCAAAAATTCATTTTACCTGTTATTCAAAACGTCTTCCAGCTGTTCCTGTAATTCTTTCAAACTGTTTTCAATAATATGCCAATTGATCTGCTCGTTCCGATCTTTTATATCGTTAGGGACACGGTTTGCAGCTTCACCAATGATTTCGAAATTTCTGATTACCGCATCGATGGTTTTATCATCGTTTTGGAAATCTTGCCATGTCATTCCAAGGGTATAGGATTTTATTTTTTGAATGGATTCCAGCCTATCCTGAATGAGCAAGAAGGGTTCTCGCTTAGACATAGGAAAGCTCCTGTTGAATGGCTTTAAAGTGGTGATTTTTCAATCCATTTTTGGAGACCAAATCCACCTTTAATTGGACAATTTCTTCCAATTCATCGGCTAATTCCATGAATTCCATCCCAATTGGCCGGCTGAATTCCACCAAAATATCGATATCACTTTGTTCGGTTTGTTGATTTCTAGAGAAAGAACCAAAAATAGCCATCCCACGAACACCATACTTGTTTTGGAAGTAGGATTTGCTTTTTTGCAACTTGTCTTTAATTTCCTCCAAAGTAAACATGTTCAAATGTAAATGAGGGGAAATGAATATCCAACAGGATCGTGAAAATTTAATCGTTACGGGTTTTTCCGTTATGTGCTATTTTAGTTAATATAAACGCTAATTCCCCAGGGGGCCGCCACTCCTCCTCCCCACGCACAAAGCTAAACTTTTCCTAACTCAATGTCAATGATTTATCCGTTTTTAAACGTTTATATACGGATAGAAACGTTTAAAAACGTTTCCGATACGACTAGCTGTAAAAAAATCCGTAAATTACACTTGGGTAGGGGGCGGTAGCCCCCGTTTGCGACAACAAATTATTGGAAAAATCCTCTTCCGTTAATTAACATTCCCTCCATCCTCTCAACTACGGATCCATAGCATCAACCCAGTTTTTCGAAAAAATTTGGAAACGATTGAAACGGCTCCGCACCTTAACTTTACTTCGGGGAGGGGTTGGACTTGTCCCCGTTTGAACCCAACAAATTTTTACCAGTGTCTCGTCCTAAAATAGGTTTACAAAAAAAAGGACAAAATGGAGAAGAAATGTAAACCCAATTTCGGACAATGGCGCAACAAAAGGCTGTACTTGTCGGATGAAGAAAAGCAAATCTTAATTAAAGATTATCTGAACGGAAATGAATC
>CANHCV010000046.1 GCA_947459245.1 Bacteroidota bacterium | reverse complement strand
GAGTGGCTGATGCAGCAATGGAAACATTTACGCGAATCATGTGTGAAATTTTTAGGTTGAAATCATCGTACGTTTGTAAAGATAAATCCGATGAAAAAATTCTTCCTTCCTTTTCTGCTTTTTTTGACTCAATTCGGATGGGCACAAACCAAAATTATCGTGTCCGACACCCAGTGGCTGCACCAAAAAAGGTATGCATCAGGCAGATGGTCGGCCTACTCGTACCTGCTTAAATCAACCGGAAACGGTAAGGCCGCCTGCTTTACTCTCCAAGGAAAAACCATGCTCGAATCCAGCGTGAGCCGAAACCACGGACACCATTCTGTAACGTTTTGGCACCATCCCAACGGAGTGGTGAGCAAGGCCGAAATTTCCCAAGCACCCGATGCCGGTATTCAGTGGTACCGAACTACCATCACCTTCAACGAGCAAGGGGAAAAAACCGGGGAAGACCATCGCAGCCACGAAGATTTGGAACGGATCATGCTCATCGACCCTCCTTTTGAACGACCGAGCACCACCGTGAAGGTTCCTCAAGAAACCGCCCAACCGTGCGCGGTGATTTACTCCAACATTTTGGCGGTCGAAAATTTCACCCAATTCCCCATCAAGGTTCAGTTCGCGGCACGAAAACAAATCAAAACGATTCGAATTGAACCCGGTAAAATTGCCTACATCGATACGCTCATTCAAGCGCAATTCTTTCAAAATCCGGTAAAGGAAGGCATTCTTCACATCCAATTTACCAAACATCGAAAATCAGGGGAATGTGTCGCGCTGCCCGCTGAAGAAACAAAACTGAACCCATCCACAACCGTTTACACGGTTCCTGTACTGCAAAAAAGGAAGAAAATTAGTCCAGTATCTCCATCCTTCCGAACAACCGCTCCTTCTCCTTCAAGGTGAAATCCAACATTAAGCAGAATTGTTAAGATTTTATTTTTTTGATCAAGTCCTCCAGGTAGTCGATTTGCATTTCTTGAATTTCGAGCAATTTCCGATTTTGGTGAATGAGCAAATGATCCATTTTTTCGCTCAATAGTTTGATCTCAAGTTCGGCTTTAAGGTTAATTTGATAGTCGTGTTCCGACCGGATGCGGTCTTTTTGCGCTTGCCTATTTTGACTCATGAGAATGATGGGGGCCTGAATGGACGCCAAGCAACTCAAAACTAAATTCAAGAGGATGTAGGGATAGGGGTCGAAGCCTTGGTTGTTGAACCAGTAAACATTGATGGCAATCCAAAAAAGGATGCTTCCAAAAAAAATCAAAATGAAGGTCCAACTTCCTCCAAACTGGGCAATTTTATCGGCCATTTTTTCGCCCAACTTCATCGGGGTTTCAGTTTCTTCAGCAACGTTTTCGGAAAGAATTTTATTGCTTTTGATGGCCAAGAAAACGTCTTTGTCAATTTGATCCAATTCTCCCCGCTCTTGTTCCATCAGTTTGCTCAAGTACATTCTGCGGAATTCGTTGAGCTCTTCCAAGCTGATGAAATCGTTTTTGGTGAAAGTCGGATGAATGGATTGGATGAGTTTGAAAATGCTGGGTCGAATTTCTTGGCCTTGAATGGATTCCCCTTGTTCAATCGGTTGGTTGGAGATTTTGCTAACGTTGGACATGGGAGTTGTTTTTAATGCTTGACAAGTTAAGGGTTGGGCGGGAAGAAATCGGAATAGGTGAGGGAAAAATGACCTGGTTTGTGAATTTTACTGAAATGAATCATGGCTTTTGCGAGATCTTTCGCAGCCACTCCTCGGTACTTGGGGGGTGTTACCCAGTGAAAGATGGGAAAAACCCATTGTGCAAAGCGTTCTCCTATTCTAAACTCTTTTCGATTTCCCAGCAATAAACTTGGTTGAAAGAGGTAAATGCATGGAATTTTTGATTGTTTAATCTTGTTCTCTACCTCTCCTTTGAGTTTTAAGTAGAAGTTTTTGGATTGGGCATCGGCCCCAATGGCTGAAACCAAAAGAAAGGATTTGGCACCCCATTTTGCACCGAATTCCGCCGCCTTGGTAGGAATCCATTCATCTACTTTCCGATAAGCGGCGGCATCTCCCTTTACTTTTTTCTGAGTCGTTCCAACGGCCGAAAAAATGATTTCTCCGCCTTCCATCGCTTGGTCAAACTCCGATGGATTTTGAAAATCGATGACGCGTTCTTCCAATTTGGGATGGGTAAAAGGAAGGGGTTCACGTACGAGAACAATCACTTTGTCGAAAGTTCGATCCAGCAGCAAATTGGTAAGAATTTCGTTGCCTACCAATCCGGTGCATCCCAGGAGCAATGCGTTAGCCATCTGTTTTTTTTGAAGAGCGGAAAATGAAAACCGAAAAGAAGACGGTGAGGAAGAGCCAAAGGAACGCAAACAAGGAAAATTTCCAACCGTGAATCCACCGGGAAGTTCCCCAAGCGATGATGAAACTCGATAAAACGTACACCCATAAACTGTGTTTTCCGAATTTCTCTAACCAAGAAAACCCGGGAATTAGTCGGGGAAACGTCCCTATAAATCCAACCACTCCAACAGCAAAGGCCATGGAAAACAGGGAAATGGGGTAGTACCATTCCGAATACCCCAAGCGGGTTTGGGGCGGGAAGATGAACAGGTAAACAGAAGCGAAAATGCCCCAAATTGTCCACCGAGAAAGGGGGGGGAACTCGTTTTGAAAACGACCAAGAAGGAAGATGAATAACCACGGGAAAGGCGGGAACCACCCTCGATGCAGGTATTCCGGAAACGCAAAGGAAAGCGCACAAAGGAGGATCAGGAAACCACTCCATAGGTTTCCACGGGGTTGTTGGAGGAGTGGGGAAAGGCAGAGTCCAATTCCCAGCACGTACAGCACATCCCATTCCTGAAAAGGATCAATGTTCCATCCGAAGTAATCGAGGATCACGGCCCAAAAGAGTAGGATTGCTCCGCGGAACAGAAGCTTTGGGGCCGATTGCCGCACCGAATAATATCCGGCCAAGCCGATGAAAATGGGGGCGGGAATGGAGAATAAAAAACGAAGTAGGGGAGGGTGGGGTGTAAGCAGGGAACTGCCCGCTAAATTCGCGCCCAGCATCAAAAAAACCGCGAATCCGCGCCAACGATCTCCGTGAGTTTCTCGCTTTCCCATGTTCAAAGATAACCTGAAAAAAATCGGTCAAACCGAAACGAATAAAATGGTTTTTGAAAAGGGGCGAATTTAAAATAAAGTCCAAATGGATTTTTAGAATTAAACCTTGACTTTTTTAATGGCTTGTTTTGAAATCTTGATTAGAGTTTTGTTTTTTGACTCGCTTCGTTGATTAAAATATTCACGAAGTGCAATTTCTTCTTCTTGGGTTATTTTATCTTGTTCCCCAATGAAGTCAACTTCTAGTTCTACTATTTTCTTTTTCATATTGAATTAGGGAAATATTTGCCGATTAGTTTTAATGCTTGAGGTGTTTCGATGATCATGATTCTATTCTTCAAATGAAATGCGCCAAGGGTATTTTCATAATGGGAAATTAATTGAGATTTGGAAAGGAATGAAATGACACCTTGAAAACCTCTTTGAAAGGACAATTTACATGCAAAAGCAATAAGATTTCCAGGAACTCCGTGATAAATTTTTTTTTTTCCTTTGTTAAAAGAAGCGCTTTCTACAAGGTGAACATAAACATGATCAGGCTTGATTTCAAGACTGATCAAACCTTGAATAATAGCAGAATTCCCAACAATAGTTAACTTGTAGACTTCTCTTAATGGATCCTTAATTTCAATTTTCCAATCAAATAACCATTCTTTCTTTTTTGAGATTACTTTCAAATCTTTAAGATTTAAAATAGATACCTCGGTTTGGAATTGATCTCCTGTAAACACATTTTCTATTGAATTTGTGAGTTTGTCAATAATGAAATCTAGCCCGTTGTTGTTTTTGATTTTCACCTATGAAAGTTAGCGAATTAATTTGAATCTTCATCAATTACTTTTGATTAATTTTTCCTCAGCCCTACCTTTGCAACATGCTCAAATGGGTTTTCCGGATTTGCTTGTTGTTTTTTGTTTTCACGTTTTTCGGCGTGTTGCTGTTGCGCTGGATTCCGGTTACGTACACGCCGCTCATGTTCATTCGAAGCATCCAATCCCAATCCGACGCTCAATATTCCTCCAGCATCCACAAAAATTGGGTTTCCCTATCCGAGGCTGGCCCCTTTCCAACGTGCGTTCAAGCAACCGAAGACCAAAATTTCTACGAGCACCATGGTTTTGATTTTAAAGCCATCCAATACGCCTACGAATACAATCAAAAACACGAGAAAACCATTGGAGCCAGCACCATTTCCCAACAAACGGCCAAAAACGTTTTCCTTTGGCCCAGCCGCAGTTGGGTGAGAAAAGGCTTAGAAGTTTACTTCACCGCCCTCATCGAATTGCTCTGGGGGAAAGACCGCATTTTGGAAGTTTATTCCAACGTGGTTGAACTCGGCCCCGGAATTTATGGGGTAGAAGCCGCCGCTCAGCACTATTTCCACGTCTCTGCCTCCCAATTGAAAAACAATCAGGCCCTTAATTTGGCCACGCTTTTGCCCTCTCCCTTGAAGTACAGCCCCATCGATTTGAACCCCGCTCAGAAAAGGAAGAAAAGTCGTGCAAAAAAGCACCTCAAGAAACGTGGGGCATTGAAGTTTTAACCGTATTTTTACCCTCCCATGGAACCGTACGTTGTCTCCTTCCGAAAATATCGACCCAACACCTTTGAATCGGTGGTGGGGCAGGAGCACGTTACCCAAACGTTGAAAAACGCCATCCTCAACAACCAACTTTCCCAAGCCTACCTGTTTACCGGCCCTCGAGGTGTAGGAAAAACCACCTGCGCCCGTATTTTGGCCAAGGTCATGAACATGGATAATCCGGTAGAAGCCGTAAACGACGGTTCCTACGCCACGGTTGATTTGGATATTTCCATGAACATTTTCGAACTGGATGCCGCATCGCGCAATTCCGTAGAAGATATTCGGGAATTGATTGAACAGGTTCGTTATGTGCCCCAAAGCGGAAAGAAAATTTACATCATCGATGAGGTGCACATGCTTTCCAACGCAGCATTCAATGCCTTTCTAAAAACATTGGAGGAACCTCCGCCGTACGCCATTTTCATTTTGGCAACGACCGATAAGCACAAGGTTTTACCAACCATTCTTTCACGTTGCCAAATTTTCGATTTCAAACGCATCCAAACTTCAGACATTACCCATCATTTGGAGTGGGTTTGTACCCAAGAAGGGGTGAAATTTGAGAAAGAAGGCCTTCATATCGTTGCACAAAAAGCCGATGGTGGACTTCGAGACGCGCTTTCTACGCTGGATCAGTTGATTGCCCTCACCGAAGGTAATTTAACGTATTCCAATGTTGTAAAGAGTTTGAATTTGATTGATCATGAGCAGTTTTTTGCCGCTTGCGATTCTTTCTTGCAACAAGATGTATCGGCCTTATTGAATCAATACGATCAGATTACCGCTACCGGATTCGATGGAGCCCAATTCATTGCCGGGTTGGCCGATCACTTCCGAAATTTACTCCTCTCCCGCGATGCCAAAACCGTTCATTTGGTAGAAGGAAGTGAAGCCTTGAACCAACGCTATTTGGAACAAAGTAAGAAGTTTAATTCCAGTTACTTGCTTTCGGCCTTGGATCAAATCAATCGCACCGAAACAACCGCCCGGAACGTGAAGAACCAACGGTTGCACTTCGAGCTTTGCTTGATGCGTTTGGCCATGTTGCCATCGGCCCAACGTCTTTCCATTTTATCGGAAGACGAAAAAAAAAATTAAGGGAGAAAATTAACAACGCTTCCGTTGTTGCTCCATCTTCCCCGCCAAGCATCCAACCTCCTGTACCCCCAACTCAAACGGCAACACCCGAAGTGAAGGAAGTTCCCCCCGTGGTCGAACCCACCATCATTCCAGCTCCTGCGGTTTCTGCCATAAAAAGCGGAGGACCAACCTCGGTTTTTGCAAAAGGCAAAGAGGGATTTTTGAAAAAGGTTAAAGAAGAAGTCAAGAAGATTCAGGAAGAAACGCCCAAAGGGGTCATCGATGCGCAAGAGTTTCCTAAAATTTGGACTCAGGTGCAAGCTGCCGCTCAAAAAAATGAAGATCCGCATTTGTTGGCCCTGCTCCAACGCGGCGAGCCTGAGTTGAAGGGCGACCATGAATTGCTGATTCCCTTCTTCAATGCTTTAGAGAAGGAAACGTTTGCCGAGCGAAGGGAATGGATGGCCGAGGAATTTCGACGGATTTGCGGGATTTATCCTCAAATTACCTTCGTTGAAAAAGAGGATGCGGAAGCCAAGCAAGAAAATTTGCTCTACACCCCAAAGGAAAAATTGGAATATTTATTGGAACAGAATCCCTTGGTATCTGATTTCCTGAAAAAATTTAATCTCGACGTAGATTTTTAACCCTCAGAAAAGGGAGCGAAACGTTTTCTTTCCAGCAACGTAATACTTCCAAACTACACTGTTGGACAGGCTTCCCGGAATGTTTTTGAGCGATATTGGGGTTCCAACCTCACGTTTCTTCATTTCTCCAGCTTTTTCAAAAAAAGCCCAATGGGCGCGAGCAATGGCCCAAGTGTGTTTGGGATACCCCTCCAGCAAGAACTTAATCCCCGCAACAGCATCGAGAACCAGATGCGCAACTACTTTGGGGAGTCGCTCCGAGGGATGAAGGTTTTTCCACAAGCAGTAATAACTGTTTCTGAAATTGAGGTAGGTTTTGAAGGGCGAACCGTAATTGAGGGTTCCTCCTCCCAAGTGATAAACGGTAGATTGGGGAATGACTTTCACGGTCGCGCCCACCCGATGCAATCGCCAACATAAATCGATTTCTTCCATGTGGGCAAAAAAATCAGGATCGAGTTCGCCTGCTTGCAGGTACCAAGATTTCCGAACAAATAAGCAGGCGCCACTGGCCCAAAAAACCTCGGTTTCATCGTCGTATTGTCCTTCATCCATTTCAACGGTGGTGAAAATGCGTCCCCGTGTAAAGGGGAATCCAAATCGATCAATCCAGCCACCCGAAGCTCCGGCGTATTCAAAATGGGTGCGCTGTTGGTCGGCCAAAATTTTAGGTTGTGCCGCACCCAACTTCGGATCTTTTTCAAAAGCATCGGCAACGGCATCCAACCAATGGGGAAGCACTGCTACGTCGCTGTTCAACAAACAAATGATTTCTCCTGAAACGTGCTTAAGTCCGTGAAAATACCCACCGGCGTACCCTGTGTTGGTTGGCAATTGAACCCATTTGATTTTTTCGTTTTCCAAATCACCCACCCATTGTTTCGATTCATCGGTACTCGCATTGTCGATGATCACCACTTCAAAATTGGGGTATTGCGTTTCAAGAACAGAAGGAAGATAGGTTTGGAGGTGTTTTACTCCGTTCCAATTTAAAATGGCGATGGAAATAAAAGGACGCGGCATCAATTGTTGTTAAAGGTACTTTCTAAAATACGGATGGATTCGGAATCGACATTCGCCGGACGATCGCTGTCGATGGTATTTCCCATGGGCGTTGTTCGGCGAAAAATTTCGAGTTTCCATTGCGGATTGTTGGTTTCGCCGAAAGCGGTGCTGTGCAGCAAACGGTACTCGCAAGCGGCAACTTCTTTGTTGTAGAATAAAAATCGAGCATCCCGTTGCCGCGCTCGTCCCGGACTCATGCGGTCCACCAGGTTGTAGTACCACCACACTTCGTAAGGCAAGGCAACCGGGTCGGTTTTCCGTTCGGTTCGCTGATCGGGTGGCCCGTATTGCAGGTAAACCCGTCCGCGCTCGGTTTCGTACCCTCGTTGGCGCGGGCAGGCAAACAAACGATTGACCTCAGCCAATCGGCCACGGTATTCCACCCATCCATCTTCCGGACTTCCCGGATTTTTTTCCACCCAAAATTGGGCGAAAAACGGCTTCAATCGGAACGTATCGGCGTATTTCGGATTCACCATCGGCAGTGCCAAATTTCGTTCTCCGGCTCCCATGACCGGCAAAATGCTTCGGATGTGCTCGCGCACTTGAACGATGGTCATGGTATCAACAAAATAGGGCAATTTTCCATCGGAAATGGCTTGTTTCTGAACTTTCTTAGGAAGCGTTCGTCGGAAACCTAGGGCTTTTTGATCGAGCAATTCATACTTCATGTTTCGGGCCTCTACTACCAATTGATAATTGCCAATGGGCAGGGAATTCAACGGGATTTTGAGGAAGAAGGGAAGAATTTTCGAGGTGGTTACTTTATTCCGGTTGCCGTATTCGGCGAGGATTTCTTCGGAATTGGCTTTTTTGAGGTAGTAAACAAATAGAATGGAAGAATCGGGGAGAAGAGGAAACGTTTGGTACAATTCGGTGTAGGCCTGAAGCGTGTCGGATTCTTGGCCAAAAATATCGTTGGGGTAGGGGATGATGAATTTTCCGCTGCGCTCCAATGACGAATTGGGGTTTTGAGCTGACCGAAAAAAGAACGGCTGACTAAACAGGACCTCATCGGTTGGAAAGGTGCTTTCAAAGGCAAATTTCGACTGATTTCGGTTGGTGGTGTCGTTCAAATCGGCGATGGTGATTTCACCTTCAAACTGCCCTAATCCGATGGAATAACGTTCGAAATGCAGCAATTCAGGCGATAGGATCCACGCAGCATTCAACCCCAACTGAGCGGTGTCGATGGCCGGGGATTTAACATTGAATCCATCTTTCTGAACGATTTTTCCATCTTTTTTCAATTGAACAAAAACGGTGACCCCGCTTTCGGCTTTTCCCGAAGCATTCATTTTCCAGCGGAGGGATTCGGTTCGAACCAACAAATGAACTTCAGCCCAATTGCTGCTTCCGTCTTTCTTCAAAGTGGTTGTGCTCACCAGGGCCTGCAAGGCCCAAACGGGATTCATCCACAAAATCAGAAAAAAGCCCAGTAACTTTGCACGCATGGATTTTAAAAATTTCCGTAAAGTTAATCTTTCCGAACTGCAATGTTTGCCCTCCCTTGATTTTTTTCGGGAGTGTTTGGGGAGTGATGCTTTGCTGTTGGAAGCCCACGAGTCGTACCAAAAGGGAGGGTTTCGGAATCGTTACTTCATCCAAACGTCTCAAGGCCCGTTGGAGATGAGCATTCCCCTTCAGGGTGGACGCAACGTTCGGGCCATGATTCGGGAGGTAAAGGTGGATGATCGTTTGCTTTGGCGTTCGAATCACCTGCAATCCATCGAAACGGCGTATCGATCCACTCCCTTCTACGAGTACTTGGCTCCGGAGTTGCATGAAATTCTTCGGATGCCCACCGATTCGTTGTGGGAATTGAACGAGGCCTTGCTTCGGTGGGTGTGGTCGATTTTGAGATGGGAAAAACCGATAGAGAAAACCACTGATTTTTTCTTGGATTATTCCGAGTCAAATGTGGTAGATTTACGGAAGAACGCCAGAAATAAAGGAGGAAATTCCCTCAGTGTTCTTCATGATTTGTTTCATTTTGGCCCTGAGTTGGCTTTAATATTGGAAAATGAAAATAACAGGTAAGCACATCGCCGAGGTGTTGGAGCAATGGGCTCCATTGGCGTTGCAAGAAAATTACGACAATTCGGGCTGGTTGGTTGGAAATCCACAAACCGAGTTAACTGGAGTGTTGTGCACCTTGGATTGCACCGAGGAAGTGTTGGAAGAAGCGAAAGCCAAGGGGTGCAATTTGGTGGTTGCTCACCACCCTATTTGGTTTGGTGGCAAGAAACGATTGGGTTCCCACTATACCGATCGAGTGATTACCAAAGCCATTCAGTGGGGAATTGGTTTGTACGCCTGCCACACCAATGCGGATGCGGTTGAAACCGGAGTTAATGCCAAAATTCTGGAAAAATTGGGATTGAAAAACGGACGAATTTTGAGTCCGAAATACGAAAATTTACAGCAATTAACTACGTTTGTTCCGGTTCAACACGCCGATGAAGTTCGTCAGGCATTGTTTGATGCTGGAGCCGGTTGGGTTGGCAATTATTCCCATGCCTCTTTCAATATGGAGGGAGTTGGAACGTTCAAGGGTGAAGAAGGCAGTTCGCCCACCATCGGGAGCATTGGGCATTTGGTGCGGGTTCAGGAAGTGAAAATTGAGGTGTTGATACCCAAATGGAAACAACGGGAAATTTTGGCGGCTTTGCATCGGGTGCATCCTTACGAAGAGGTGGCATATTTCTTAACTTCCCTTCAAAATGCACACCAACAAACCGGCATGGGGATGATTGGAGAATTGGATGAAGCCATGGGCTGGGAAGAATGGATGAAAGAGGTGAAAAAAGTCTTCAATGTGCCGGTGGTACGTCATACACAACCTTTGGGAAGTGTTCGAACAATTGCTGTTTGTGGAGGTTCGGGAAGCTTTTTGTTGGGCGATGCCGTTGGGGCAGGAGCCGACGTTTTTTTGACGGCGGATTTCAAGTACCACGAGTTTTTTGAGGCCGACGGAAAGATCGTCATTGCCGATATCGGTCATTACGAAACGGAACAATTTACTTCGGAAATATTTTGTGATTTAATTCAAGAAAAATTTCCTAATTTTGCCGTTCTCAAAAGTACCACTCGTACGAATCCTGTAAATTACAGTTAATGGAAAATACAATCGAAAACAAGCTCCGCACTTTGTACCACTTGCAATCCATCGATAGCAAAATTGATCAGTTGCAGGTATTGCGTGGCGAACTTCCCATGGAAGTGGCTGATTTGGAAGATGAAGTTGCCGGTTTAGAAACCCGCATTCAGAAGTATGGGGAAGATATTCAGGAGTTGAAAAAGTTTGTTGCTGATCGCAAAGATTTCATTCAACAATGCTTGTCGTTGAAAACCAAATACGAAGAGCAAATCAACAACGTAAAAAATAGCCGCGAGTACGATGCGCTTTCCAAAGAGATTGAATTGCAAGATTTGGAGAAGCAGGTAGCCGAGAAGAAAATTCGCGAAGCATCCGTTCGCATTGAGCAAAAAAATGCTGAGTTGGAAGGATTGAATAACCTTTTGACCGAACGTCATAAAGATTTAGAATCCAAGAAAACCGAACTAGAGGCCATCGTTGCGGAAACCGAAAAGGAAGAAGCAGATTTGAAGAAAGAATCGGATTTGGCCCGTAAAAATGTGGAAGAGCGTTATTTGGTTGCTTACGATCGCATTCGTACCAAGTTCCGCAATGGATTAGCCGTTGCTACCATCCAACGTGATTCTTGCGGAGGTTGCTTCAACCAAATTCCACCTCAGGTGCAATTGGACATTTCATTGAGAAAGAAAGTAACGGTGTGTGAACACTGCGGACGAATTGTGGTTGATCCACGCATCGCCGAGGAGTTTTCAGAAACTGCAGAATAATCAAAAAAGCCCCGAAGGAATTCGGGGCTTTTTTGATGGTTACAAGGGGAAGTTAAATCCAACATAAACAAGTTCTGGTATTCCTACGCCACAGCTGAAACGGAATTTCTGTTTCGTTCCCAGTGTGGTAAATCCGACGTTCACGGCAGGAAGGACTGGGGTAGAACCCGCAATTATGCCAACTGAGGTAATAAGAAATCCTACACCCGTTTCCAAATGATCGAAAGTATAACTGCGTTTTACCCCTAACGTAACATGATATGGCCAAATTGGATTCCATCCCAATTGGCCCACCCAATACTTTCCAATATTTTGAAACGTACCCCGGGAAGATCGTTGAAAGGAAGTGCAATATTGGTATTCAATAACGGGGGTAATGGGCGATAGACCTACTTTGATATAATTTTTCGGAGAGTTGTAAAACAAAGTAGAAGACGCATTTTGATTCTCAAGGAAGGATGAATTCAATGAAGAAGGAAGATTTGAGTTTTCCTTAAGTTGAAAAACGTGAGTTTCTTTTACTTCTTCTTTGTCATTTAGGAATTGGACCCGATTGATGTTTTGACCATTTGCGTGGACAATAAATAGGAAACAGCATAGGCTGCAAACCTGTTGAGTCATTCTTTTCATTTTTCATGGTAGTTGGTTCTACAAATATAACCAACCAAAATGAAAAAGAAAACTATCTCCAAACGGCCATGGCCAACAATCCGCCCAGCATCAAAACCTTGAAATAGTTGTTGGCCCAGTGGTAATGCTTTTTCTTCGAACTCAGCCAAACGCCCAACACTCCAATTCCGGAAAGGATTTCCATGCCTTCTACCAGTTGGGCTGAAAAATCCCAATGCCCATTCCAATACGACAAAAACCAGCCCAATGGAAATAGTCCCAACCAAATCATCGTGGCCATTCCTTTCGTGGATTTACTTCCCCAACGGGTGGCCACGGTTTCATATTGGGTAGCATTTTCCTCCTCCATCCCTTCCAATCCTTTCACCAATTCCCGAATGAAAATGATGATTCCCAAAAATCCTCCATATAAAAATGAATGGGCGTCTAACCGCTCGAAATACACCGCAACCCATCCAATGGATCCAACCGTTAATAAAGTGGCCATCAATTCGCCCCAAAGTGCTTTTTTCTGAAATTTGTGGGAGTAGAAATACAATCCTACACTCATCGTAAAAAACAAAACACCAACCTTCCAACTTCCCAAACCACCTAAAACCACACCAAGGCCATTGAAAACAAAGTACAACCGCAATTGGGTGGCCTTGCTCACAAATCTTTCAAACAGTACTTTTTGAGGTCGATCCAATAAATCTTTTTCGGCATCGTAAAAGGCGTTGATCAAGTATCCAGCCGCTAAAACGAAAACCAATCCCAACGCAGAAAAATGAAAAGAATAGTCGGTAAGTAAAACCCAGCCGTTGGGGTAAGCTTTCAATAAAAAATGGGCAGCAGCAAACGAAAAAAAAGCTGCCAATGCTAAATTATACCATCGAATGAGGGAAAGAAATGCGAACGCTTTTACCCAAAATAGGCGAGATGGCATGATTAAAATCGGTGAATCACCTCAATAGGGTAGGCGGATAGGTGCTTCTTCGCAGCTTCCAAATCGTGTGTAAATCCAAGAATATAGCCGCCTCCACCAGAACCACACAGTTTCAAATAATAGGAATTGGTTTCCAATCCTTTTTGCCACAAATCATGAAATTTGTGAGGAATCATCGGTTGAAAATTTTCGAACACCAACCCCGAAAGTTTCTTTAAATTCTGAAACAAGGGTTGGGTATCGCCCTTCAAAAATGCTTCGATGCACGCATCGTTGTATTTTTTGAATTGGGTTTTGATCATATTCCGGAAGCCATCGTTTTTCAATTTATCCATGAAAATCTCTACCATGGGTTGAGTTTTTCCTGGAGCTCCACTGTTCAATAAAAAAATGGCACCACCTGCTGTACCTTCTTCAGGTAATCCCACCGTATCCAATTCTTGTTTGGAACGAATCAAAACCGGGAAGTTGAGGTAGCAAATGAGCGGATCCAAACCCGAACTTTTGCCGTGGAAGTAACTCTCCATCCGACCGAGTTCGGCTTTCAATAGAGCTAATTTGCCCTCCGATGCGGCCGTTTCAGCTGAAATTTTTTGCTCTGCATACCGGTCGTACAAGGCCGCAACCAAAGCCCCCGAACTGCCTACCCCAAACCCTTGGGGGATGCTCGACTCGAACCACAACCCTTTTTGAAGATCATCTTCCAAAGCTTGGGTGTTGATTTTCGATGTGAATTCAGGTGATTGATTGAGCTCCTTTAAAAACTCGAGGTACTTAAAAATCTCTTGGTTGGAATGTTCCGAGGTAACATCATTGGCTTGAAAGCGCAAAATGCCTCGGTAATTTTGGTAAGGAATGGAAAGGCCCATGGAATCTTGAATGATTCCGTATTCACCGAACAACAGCACTTTACCGTAATAAAGCGAGTTTTTTATTTTTTCAGATGTCGATGCGTTTTGCCCCATTTCCGATTTGATCACAAAGATAACGTTGGTTTTCTAAATACTGAGCTACTTCTTCGTTCACCCATTTCATCACCTTTTCGTGTTCGGAATCGGGATAAAGGACGTGAACGTTAGCCCCAGCATCCAACGTAAAACACATGGAAATGCCTTTTTGTTTTCGAGCGTCTCGCAAATGTTCAATGATGGCGATGGTTTCGGGTTTAAACAGCATGTACGATGGATTCCCGGTCATCATCATGGCGTGTAAAGTCATGGCCTCTTCTTCCACCAATTCATAAAACAAGTCGAGGTGGCCATGCATCAAAATTTCTTTGAGCTTGGATAAATTTCGATGAGCTTGCTGGTACCGGGCTTCCGCAAACGGGTGTCCTACCATCAATTCGTGCCCGGCCGTGCTGCTTACGCTTTTCTTTCCCGATTCAACAATGAGGATGGTGTCTCGGAAGGTTTGAAACACGGGATGAATGTTGCCGAATGCGATGGAATAACGGTCGTTGCTTCCTTCAAAATCGGCGTGTTTTCCCCATACGCCGCAAGGCCCCATGAGCGATCTTGCCGCCGAACCCGATCCAATTCTCGCTAATTCCGATGCAAATGCAATCGGATCTTCAACCTGGTTTCCCATTTGTTGATGAACATCGCAGATGCATTGCGCCATCGCAGCAAATGCCGAAGCCGAACTAGCAATACCACTGCTGTGCGGAAACGTGTTCGACGTTGCTAGGGTAACATGATGGGTTTTCAACCAAGGAACCAAATGTTCAATTCGTTCAAAAAAAGTGAGAATCTTGGGAATAAAAGACGGCTTTCTCTCTCCCTCAAAGGTAAAATGCAAAGAGAAATTCCCGTCATCGGGTTTGGATTCCACGTGCATGCGGCACGTGGTTGTGCAAGCTGAAAGGGTGAAACTAAGAGACGGATTAGCAGGAATTTGCAATTCTCCTTCTTTTTTACCCCAATATTTAACCAATGCAATATTCGATGGGCAACTCCAAGCGGTTTCAAACATGGTGCAAAGGTAGGAAATTAACGAGGCATTTGACCTACCAATGGAACCCGCCTTCCCATTCCGAAAGCTTTGCCCGAAACGCGCAAAATGGGCGGTGCCTGGTAACGTTTGTACTCGTTCCTGCTCACCAAATCCAATACTTTTTTCACCGTTTCTGCATCAAATCGTTCCGCCAACTCTTCTTCGGTAATGCGAAACTCCAAATGAGCTTCCAAAATAGAATCCAGCACATCATAGGCCGGAAGACTATCCGAATCTTTTTGATCGGGTCGCAATTCGGCACTTGGCTCTTTGGTGAGGATGGAATTCGGAATGATTTCTTCCTTCTGGTTGATGTATTTGCACAAACCGTAAACCTGTGTTTTCGTCAAATCTCCAATCACACCCAATCCTCCGTTCATGTCGCCATACAACGTTCCGTAACCTACTGCTAATTCCGATTTGTTGCTGGTGTTCAGCAAGATGTAGCCGAATTTATTGGTGTAGGCCATCAACAATGTACCCCGAATTCGGCTTTGCATGTTTTCTTCGGCTACGTTAAAGCCCATGCCTTTGAAGGCCGGTTCGCACGCTTGCCGAAGGGCATCGAAAGATCCTTTGATGGGAATGGTTTCATGATTAATCCCAAGTTTTTTCGCCAATTCCAACGAATCCGTAATGCTGTGATCGCTGCTGAATTCACTTGGCATCAGCAAGGCAAGAACTTTTTCGGGGCCCAAAGCTTTAGCAGCAAGAACCGCAACCAAGGCCGAATCAATCCCGCCAGAAAGTCCTAAAATGGCTTTATGAAATTTATTTTTGTGGAAGAAATCCTGAATTCCAAGAATTAACCCTTGGTATATGTCTTCCATGGTTTGGTGCGATTCGTAAGGAATTTGTTCCTCCGAACCAAAAAAATCACCGTCTTCAAAAACGACCGGTAGCAAGGACGATTGAAAAGCATCGGCACCAACAACCATTTGCCCATTTTTATTGAAGGCCCGGCTTCGTCCATCGAATAAAAGCTCGGTATTGGCCCCAACTTGATTGATGTACAAAAGAGGTTTTCCTGTTTTTTGGAAGGTTTTTTGGAAGATGTTTTGACGTTCTTCCTCGTGGTTTTTACTGTAAGGCGATGCCGAAATGCAAATGATTCCGTCGGTGGTAACGTGGCTCAATGGATCATGGGTGTACAAACCCGGTGTTTGATCGTACCACAAATCCTCGCATATCGCAACGGAAAAGGAATAATCGTTCAGAACAAATGCTCCGGTTTCGGTTCCCGGTTGAAAGTACCGCGCTTCATCAAAAACATCGTAGGTGGGCAACAATTGTTTTCGGAATGAGTTCTCGATTTTCCCTTCTCTCAGTAAAAATGCGCTGTTGAACAAGGGTTTTCCAAGTCCCATATTTCGTTCGGGAGCACCAATAAGAATGGTGTACTCGGGAAATTCACGGGCCAAGCCCTCCAAAGCTTCTTCGCAATCGCGCAACAACGATGGATGTTCCAACCAATCCAATGGCGGGTAACCGCACAAGGCCAATTCTGGGAAAATAACCAAATCGGGTTTGCCGCCAAGAAGTTCTGCCCATTGGGGGATCGACTGTAAGGTAGCGGCAATCCGGCGGGAATTCCCTACCACATCGCCCACGGTCGGATTAAACTGTACTCCTAAAAAAAGCATGAATTAGAAAAATATGCCCACCTGCAAACCAACCATGGAGTTGTTGGATTTTAAGTTCGGGTCTGATACTTGGTTGGTGAATCCTTTATCGAAAAACAAGGCGCCAAACATCGAGGTTTTACCCCCCAAGTTGTATTCAACGCCTCCTTGAATCAACAAACTGGCGCGAACCGGAATAATGTTGTCTTCCCGATACATGTCCAAATTGTCGTTTTCCTTTTTGTTGACGAAAAACCAATCGGAAGTGGTGATGTTTGAACTCAACATGTTTCTTGCACGAGCACTCGATAGAATGGCTGGTTTTAATCCAAATGAAGCAAAATATTTCAAATAGCCAATTTCATTGGTTTTTAATTTTAACGAAATTGGTAGTTCAATCCATTGGTTTTTGTACTCGTAGGATAGTCCAAGCAGGGTATCGAAATAGGTTCCCCCTGT
>CANHCV010000045.1 GCA_947459245.1 Bacteroidota bacterium | reverse complement strand
GGCAACTGAGCCCCGGTAAAAACAACGGGTTTGTGCAGATTCTTCAATAAAAAACTCAATGCCGTGGCTGAAAAAGCCATCGTATCGGTTCCGTGTAAAATCACAAAGCCGATGTGTTTTTCGTATTCGCGTTCAATCACCTCGGCCAATTCATTCCAAAGGGGAGTTTTCAAATTGGAAGAATCGATGGGTTTTTCGGTTGCCCAATGCGCAAGTTGAAAGGGCAATCGCTGCAATTCGGGCAATAACGACTCAATTTGTTCGAAATCGAAAGGAACCAAAACTCCGTCATGATTTCTAACCATGCCGGCTGTTCCTCCCGTGTACAGGAGAAGAACCGAATTATTTTGAGGGCTCGCCATGGAATAAAGATAGGGCATTTTCGGTGGTCATGGAAGCGATGCGCGCAAGAGGAGCACCGGTAACTTCCGACAATTTTTCGGCGATGTGCAACAAAAAGGATGGTTCGTTGCGCTTCCCGCGATGCGGCGTTGGGGGCAAGTAAGGAGAATCGGTTTCTAGAACGATATGAGAAAGCGGGATACTCGCTACCACTTCTGCAAGCCCAGCTTTCTTATACGTTACCACTCCTCCAATCCCCAAAAACAGTCCATAATGGATGGCCCGCCGGGCTTGTTCCGCTGTTCCCGAAAAACAGTGGAAAATTCCTTTCAAAGGACTTCCCTGGAATTCATCCAAGACCGCAAAAACTTCATCGAATGCATCCCTGCAATGAATGATGAACGGTTTATTCCTTTGAATTGCCCATTGAATTTGGGTGCGAAAAGCGTGTTTTTGTTGTTCTACGTTATCTTTTCTCCAGTACAAGTCGATGCCAATTTCTCCAACGGCAACGAAATCGCGTTGGTTCCAATGCTCCATCACGATGGCCAATTCTTGGGTTGGATCGTCGCCCACCGAACAGGGGTGAAGCCCCATCATGGCGAAACAATGCTGAGGGAACTCCGCTTCCAAATCCAACATGGCTTGGTGGGATTCTGAATCGATGGCGGGCAGGTAGATGCGTTGAATATCTTGCACCATTGCCCGCTTCAAAGCTTCGTGCCGATCTTCTTTAAATTCTTCCGAATACAAATGGCAATGCGTATCGATCCAAATCATAACGTTAATGCTTCAAAATGAAATCCTAGTTTAGAAAAATGCTCCAGCACCATCGGTAACGCAGTTTTGAGTCGGGGAAACGCTTTCACCGAGTCGTGAAATACCACAACATCTCCGTTTTTAGCTTCCCGAATAACTTTGTTTCCGCAGTATTCCCCAGTTTTGTTTTCAAGAAAATCGTAACTCATCACGTCCCACATCACCAATTTCGATTGTTGAACCACTTTTCGGTACTGAGCACGGGTTAAACTGCCGTAAGGTGGACGGAAAAAGGGCGTTTTTACCAACGCAGCGCACCGTTGAATATCATGAAGGTACGTGGCTAAATCCGTTTGTTTCCCCATGATATGGGAGAATGTATGATTCCCCACTTCATGTCCGTTCAAAAGAACTTCATGGTAGAGGGATGGATGTTTCTGAACGTTTTCACCAATCACGAAAAAGGTTGCTTTGGCATTCCATTCCTTCAAGGTTTCCAACACCCAGGGCGTGACCTCAGGAATGGGTCCATCGTCGAAGGTGAGGTACAGGGTTGGCCTTGATTGAACCGGGGGTCGGTAGGCCTTTCGGTACCAAAGTCGGATGTAAGGCGTATGGCGCAAGCAGGTATTTTATCGTCCAATGATGCTTCGTGCGATCACCAATTTCTGAATTTCAGAGGTTCCTTCGCCGATGGTACACAATTTGGAATCGCGGTAGAATTTCTCTACTGGAAAATCTTTGGTATAACCGTAACCTCCAAAAATCTGAACCGACTCTACGGAGTTTCTCACGGCAACTTCAGAAGCATAGTATTTGGCCATGGCCGATTCTTTGGTCATGGGCAAATGGGCATTTTTCATTTCTGCAGCTTGGCGCGTCAACAATTTTGCCACCTCCAATTCAGTTGCCATTTGAGCCAATTTGAAGGAAATGGCTTGGAACGTAGCAATGGGTTTGCCGAATTGCTCGCGTTCTTTGGAGTATTTTACGGAAGCTTCGAGGGCTCCTTCGGCAATGCCTAAAGAAAGCGCTGCAATGGAAATGCGTCCGCCATCCAAAATTTTCATGGCTTGGATGAACCCATCTCCCACATTTCCCAACAAATTTTCTTCGGGAATGCGGCAATCTTCAAAAATCATTTCTGCCGTTTCGGAAGCGCGCATTCCTAATTTATTTTCTTTTTTACCGGCTTTGAACCCTGGAGTTCCTCGCTCTACAACAAAAGCAGAAATGCCATGGCTGTCCAACAATTCTCCGGTACGTACCAAAACCACGGCAACATCTCCGGAGATTCCGTGGGTGATCCAGTTTTTTGCACCGTTGATAACCCAATGATTTCCGTCTTTTACGGCGGTAGTTCGCATGCGAAGCGCATCGGAACCGGTATTGGCTTCGGTCAATCCCCAAGCACCAATCCACTGACCGGTTGCCAATTTGGGCAACCACCGGCGCTTTTGCTCTTCATTTCCGAATTGCATAATGTGGCCGGTACAAAGCGAATTATGGGCAGCAACCGACAATCCAACCGAACTATCTACTTTGGTAATTTCAATGATGGCACGAACGTATTCGTGGTATCCAAATCCTGCTCCACCGTATTCTTCTGGAACCAAAACGCCCAAAAGACCTAATTCACCCATGGCTTTCATGGTTTCAACCGGAAATTTTTGAGCTTCGTCCCATTCCATTACGTATGGGCGAATGTTTTTCTCGGCGAAATCTTTGGCCATCTGGCCTACCATGTTTTCGGTTTCGGAAATGGAAAAATTCATTTTTTAAATTTTAAGGAGCAAATATACTTCAAAAAGGCGCGGTTTTCACAATTCGAAATGGAGGTAAGGTGTTAATTTTTCGGGAATATCGGAGCGAATTCCTTTGATTTTTCTCACCGCCTCCATGGAAGCAAAAGGCCCATGCACTTTTCGGTATTGAACGATGATCTGGGCCTCTTTGTTGGTTAGGTAGGGAAACAACTTTAACTCTTCTGCGGAAATGGTATTCCACGATCGAGTCTGAATTTTTTGAGGGTCGATTTGAATGTGTGGAAGAATTTTCTGGAGGAGGGAAGAATCAATTCCGTACACTTCCAGCAATTGTTGGGGATGATAAAAACCGCCCAAACGATCTCGATAACTAACCAATCGATGCGCCAGGGCGGGACCAATTCCCGGTAATCCCTGCAGTTCCAAACTATCGGCCTGATTGATTTCTACCATCACCACCGGTCGAGGCGGGGCTTGCCACTTTTGCCGAATTCGCTCGATGGAGTTTGGAAGAACTACATGCGGCAAAAGTTGCGCTCGGAACGAAGGACTCAAAATCGAAAACCGTTGCAAATCTTCCGGCTTTCTAAAAACGAATCCTCGGCTTCGTGCTTTGATCCATTTCTCAACCACCGGTTTCGGCAACCCCATTTGAAGGAGAGAATCGGCCGAAATGGTATTGGGATTGAACGGAAACGGCTGCAATGAAACGGTTGAAAATCGATTGGCTCGTGGATACCGTTCCATTTCGGTTGTGGTGGCTGACCAATTGGATTGGGCGGGAACGGGCTTCCGAATTTCTTCCATCGGTTTCAATCCTTGTTCGGATTTCGGTAAAAATCGAAGAGCCCACAACGCCATAAAGGTTACACCTACGGCCATCATTCCCCTTCGTTCCGACTTCCCCAACCAAATTCCTTTTGACCGCCTCATCCCATCTTTTTATGTTACCATTGCTTTTCCATCACTGCAATACCCTCTTCGAAGGAATGCGGTTCATACCCCAATTCGGCCGCAGCTTTGTCCAGAATAAAGCCGGTAATGGGCGGCCGCTGTGCCGCTTGATTCAATGTTGAACTGGAAACCTGAACCACGTTTTCTGTGGAAAGATGGAAATACTTGGCCACCCGTTCCACCAATTGAAAAATGCTCATGAAATCCTTCCCGCTGATGTTATAAACGCCTTGAGCATTTTTTGTTGCAACCAGGAAACAACCCATGGCCAAGTCTTCGGCCAAAGTAGGCGTGCGGAATTGGTCGTTCACCACCGAAATGGTTTGCCCTTTTTCCAACGCTCCTTTGGCCCACAAAACGATGTTGGAACGCGACATGTGCGGAGTTATCCCGTACACCAAAACCGTTCTTAAAATGGCATAGGGCATTTTTCCCGCTTGAACCACTTCCTCGGCTTTCAACTTGCTTTCGCCATAATAACTCAAAGGGTTAGGAATGGCATCTTCCCGATAAGGTCCAGCTTTTCCATCAAAAATAAAATCGGTACTCACATGGGTGAGGTGAATGTTTTGGGCAGAACACCTTTCCACCAAGAGTTCGGTGGCGGTTACGTTCAAGGTCCAACACCCTTCGCGATCGGTTTCGCAGGCATCTACGTTGGTCATGGCTGCGCCGTGAATAACGTGGGTAGGTTGAAACTCCTGAAATACCGTTTCGATCGAAGATGCAGAAGTAACGTCCATGGTTCGGTAGTGCTCCGACGGAAGGGAGGGATTTCTGTTTTCTCCCACCCCGGTTGCGAGGAAGGAAATTCCTTTTTCCATCAATAGAGCCGATAACTTTTGGCCCAACAAACCATTGCTTCCAGTAACGAGTATTTTCATGGTTCAAAGATCGGAGGAAATTGTAAAATTTGGGAACCAAATGAGCACTCAAAACAGCGTTTGGGCACGCAATAGTTCTGGTACAAGTACACCTGTGTTTGACTTTCTCCCAGGTTTTTTGCTTTCAAGGGTGTGGATTGAAACACCTTGGTTACGGCGTTTTCCTCTGCAGGAAGTTGTTCCAACCACTTCCATGTTCCGTTCTTTTCCGGCTCGTGTCCAACGCGTTCGAAATAAGCGAAACGGAAAGGAACAAACACATTCGCCAGCAGGATTTGTTTGCTTTTTTCGCCCAAGGTAGGCGAATGTTCACCGGTTTCTTTTCCCAAACGGTAGTGGGTTTTCCAATAATCGGGTGGTGAAGCCGATAAAAGAGTTAGGCACTCTTTTTCGTTTTTTGCGCCCAAAATGGACCCAAAAAGGGCCGGCGATTGGTTCAGGATTGCGGCCAATTGAGCGAGTCGAAATTCTGGGAAGTTCGAAGGCCGCAATCGGGTGTTTTTCCAAGGATAGGGCGATATTTTTCGGAGCTGAAAGGCAATTTGCAGGTGCAAAAACATCGCCCGCAACGATTTGGAATATTCATCTTGAGGATCGTCCAGAAACCGACCCAACCCCAGCAACAAGGCTTCCATGGCCAACGCATTTCCTTGCAATCGGGAGATCAGAGCCATGGGAATTGCTTGGAAAATTTCGGCAAACGGTTCGGAATGATGATGAAACCCCCAAGCCGAAAACAACCGCCCCAAAAACGCCTGCTCCCAATTCCCTTGTCGTTTCGCAACCCCCTGGAAAACCGAATCAACCCTTTCCTGCATCTGCCAGCGCCTCAATTCCATCCAGCCCTCCTTCTTTTGGGGGTTGCTCAACCGACTTAAGTGGTTCCTGCACGACAAATGATCGGGATTTCTCATCCAATGCGTCCACACATTCCAGGCTTGCGGCAATACCCGATTCCGTAGAACCAATTGGGGCGGCAGCAGTCCGTCTTCACACACCGCTTGCCCTTGGTCATCATCGATCACATGCAAAATCACCGAATTGTAGGCCGCATCTTTCTCATGCCCATGCTCAAACCACTCCGAACTCCGAACATGAATCTCCACAGCACCAAGGGCCAATTGGTTCCCAATCCACACCCGGGCACCAGAAAAATCAGGTCCGAATCCGCGATTCCATTCCCCCGGGCGTTCAACACGAATGATCCGCCCATCTGTGGTTTTTAAATCTTCCAAGTTAAAAACCTGATGCAACCAAACCCACTGAAGAAACGCCTCTGGAAATTTCATGGCACAAATTTCAAGCGGGTCCATTCATTTATCCGTATACGAAACGTTTATAAACGTTTACAAACGGATAAATCCAAAAATGGTGCTCATTTGTTTCTAATTGAAGGGAGTCCCGACATTCGTCGGGATAAAGTCAGGGAGCGGGTTGGTGGGTTAAAAATTCCGACTCCTTCACCCACGAATTTTATCTATTCATCTCTTTCCAACTTCCTCATAAATTTTACCCTACTCAAAACCAGTTTCATTGTTCACCGGAAGCAAGCCAATCTTCTTCCCCAGCAGCCTCCGCTAACCCGCCTAAAAATTCTCCTCGCTTCGAATTTTCTTCAAAAATGAATAGCGCTTCTTGATTTTTTTGCCAACGAGCTCTTCCCCAAAAAACCAGGGCTCTTTGGTTACCTCGATCATCGAATTTCAAGGGAATGTTTGGTTTACTTTCAACCGCTTCCCATTCGTTTTGGGCAATTTTCCGCGCTTGATGGATGCTCCAAACTTGACTCAAACCGCCCACCAAAAGCAATCCCATCAACCACTTGTGAGATAGGTGGGAACGAACGGCCCAAACCGCAAAAACCAGGGGCGCCCCCCACTCCAATACCATGAATGTTCTGTTTTCAAGGGGCGACCATCCCCCAACCAACATGGCCAACATGGTCATGATTTTCATTACTCCAATGGCCCCGAGCCATTTCCATTTCGAATCTTTCATCCCCAAAAACAAAGCCATGGAGCCAATCCAAATGATGCCCCCTAGGGGATCGGCAAAACCGGAATTGGAACGCAAGTGCTCAAAAATTTCAACGGCCGAAAAGGTGGAAGTAAAATGAAAAAGGTCGTTCCAATCGGCCGAAAATCCACCGTGTTGAAACAAGGAGTAAACCAACGATCCGGTGAGGATTTGCAAGGCAAATGGCCCGGCTTTTCGTATTTGTACGATTCCAAAAACCAACGGCAACAAAAGGGTAATGACCCCACCAAATCCCAGCAAGGCGCCCATGCCAACGGCTTGTTTCCATTGCCGGGCCACGGTTTGATTCCATTGCGAAAACCAAACGCCACCCAACAACCACACCCAAACGTACCACTGTCCGTCGGTGGCGGCCAACAACCCCAAATCGCTGCAAGCGCCTAGCATCAGCCACGGAAAAAACCATTGCCGCCTTTCCTCACTTTTGTTGAAAAAGAACCCCCAAACGCCAGCACCCAACCACCAAATCAACAAATTCAACAACCGCGGACCCCACCAAAATGTACTTCCCCAAACCCAACTCCACAAAAAATGCAGCGGACTCGGGCAATACCCTTCGAACCAAGCTTCGGAGAAATTCTCCAACGGAATTTGCCCGAACATCAACGGAAACACTTCATCACCCCGCAGGGGAAAGGCAAAAACTCGGTAAACTTGAAGAGCCAAAAGTGCTCCCAAGGCCAACCAACCCCACTTTCGGGGAATTAAAGGAGTCTTCTCCACCACGGTTTCCGATTAAATTCCCAATACGTTGTTATTTGCCCGCCAAAACTCTTTTTAAATTGAGCAACGGTGGGCAAATTCGCACCCAGTAAATCTACTTTTTTAAATCCACATTCGCGGTATTGCTCCAATATTTTCACCATCAACCACGTGCTCCAAGGCCGGGTTTCGGGATGAGTTCCAACAAAATAAGTAAAGGCCCAACCATCGCTTTCTTCCAACATCAATTGAACGGCTTTCAACTCCTCGTTTTCCCTGATTCCCCAAATCCGCAATCGGCCGCGACGGGCCAAACCTTTCCACAATTGAATCAGGCAACGCCAATCGTTCTCTTCGTAAAATCCTTTCCGCTTGGCCGTTCCTTCCAATAAAATCAAAGCTTCATCCACCGTGGTAAGTTCAACGAATACGGCCGATTTGGGGAACTTTTTCATCCGCTTCACCACTTGTTCATCGAAAGAAAAATCTTGCGTTAAATCTACCACAAACGTTTTTTTCTGTTTGATAAAAAAAGATGGATGGGTGAACGTTTCTTCCTCCAGCAAATGAAAAGTATTTTTTGGAGCGGTAGAAATTGGAAGATGCGCAAAGCGGTAAGGAAATGATTTGGGAGAAAATGGTTTCCCATTTTTTAGAAGATGAAACGGATTCCCCTCCGCAACTTCCAAACCGAAGGCCAAAGCATATTCGGTTACAAAGTCGGTCAATGGGAATGCGCGCATGGGTTTACTTTTGAAAAGCCTCGATGGCTTTGCGAACACTTCCGTGTTGAAGGAGCAACGATTGGGCTTGATCGTAATCAATGCTCAGCGTATCCATCACCATTTTGGTGCCTCGATCCACTAATTTGTTGTTCGAGAGTTGCATATCAACCATTCGGTTGCCCACTACCCTTCCCAAACGCACCATTACTGAAGTAGAAAGCATGTTCAAGAGCAGTTTTTGAGCTGTTCCGGCTTTCATTCGGGTAGATCCTGTTACAAATTCAGGACCAACCACGGCCACCAAAGGAAAATCTACCGATTCTGAAAGTGGACTGCCGGCATTGCAGGTGATTCCTGCGGTAAGGATGCCCATCGACTTGCATTTTTCCATCGCGCCCAAAACGTAGGGGGTGGTTCCACTGGCCGTAATGCCCACCACGGTATCCAAGGAACCGATGGCGTGTTCTTCCAAATCCTTCCACCCTTGTTCCCGATCGTCTTCGGCGAATTCAACGGCTTTTCGAATGGCAGCGTCGCCCCCAGCGATCAGCCCGATGACCCAACCGTGAGGGACGCCATAGGTGGGCGGACACTCGGAAGCATCAACGATACCGAGGCGGCCAGAAGTACCGGCACCCAGGTAAAACAATCGGCCGCCTTGTTGCATCCGGCCAACCACTTCCTCTACCAAAGCAGAAAGAATGGGGATGCAAACTCGGGTGGCTTCGGCCACTTTTTGGTCCTCCCGATTGATGTTTTCCAACAGCTCTTTCGAGCTCATTTGCTCTAAATTCTGATAAATTGAAGCCGCTTCCGTGGTTTTCATCCTTGTTCCTCCATCAATTTTTTAGCGAATTTTTGAAGGGACTTCGACACCTCTCCTTGATCGTCAAATTTCACAAACCCGCGAAAAGCTACAACCGTATGGTCTTCTTTGATTTCTAAAACCGAAGCCGAAGCGATGGGGTTTTTCAGGAGTTTTTTTTCGGTCGATGCCCAAGCTAGAAAAGCGGCTTCTACTTCATCAAAAGAAACTTTATGGGGAAGATGAACTTTAAATTCAACACGAATTTGTCCGTTAGAACTGTGGTTGATGATGGTGCCGTTGGACACCGCTCCGTTGGGAAGAATCACCGTTCGGCCATCGGAGGTTTCGAAGATGGTGTTGAAAATTTGGATGGCCGTTACTTTTCCCGTTTCTCCCGAAAACGTAATGGTGTCGCCCACTCGGTAGGGTTTGAAGAGTAAAATGAGAACTCCACCCGCAAAGTTGCTGAGCGATCCCTGAAGGGCTAAACCAACCGCCAAACCCGCTGCACCAAAGATGGCGAGGATGCTCGATGTAGGAATGCCCAACATTCCAGCAACGGTAATAAAAAGCACTACTTTTAGGGCAACACCGATGATGGAATTGAGAAAAGTTTTGAGGGAGAGCTCCAATTCCCTGCGCTCAAAAGCTCGAGAAATCACTCTTCTTAGTTTGCCAATCAACCACCAACCCAAGATGAAAACGAGGAGAGCGCCAACCAATTTCGGGGCCCAGGTCGTTAACTCCTGCAAGTAAAAATCGAGCGTTTCTTTCATAATTCAGGATATAATGGGAATTGTGTGGCCCACTCGTTCACCGATTTTTTAAGTTTTCCAAGGGCCACAGCATCGGTTCGATTCATCAACGCTTGGTCGATCATTTCTACAATTTGAACCATGTGGGCCTCGTTGGCGCCTCGGCTGGTAATGGCCGGCGTACCAATGCGAATTCCCGAAGTTACCATGGGGCTTTCGGTATCAAAAGGTACCATGTTTTTATTGATGGTAATGTCGGCTTGAATCAACGCGTTTTCGGCTTCTTTTCCGGTAATTCCTTTGTTTCTTAAATCGATCAGCATGAGGTGATTCTCGGTGCCGCCGCTGATCATTTCGTAGCCCAATTCGTGGAATTTCGCAGCCATGGCTTGGGCATTCTTGATCACTTGATGGGTGTACGTTTTGAATTCATCGGTGAGGGCCTCCCCAAATGCTACCGCCTTGGCGGCAATAACGTGCTCCAAGGGCCCTCCTTGAGTTCCGGGGAAAACCGCAGAATCCAACAAGGAAGTCATGGTTCGCGTGGTTCCTTTTGGCGTTTTGATGCCGAACGGATTTTCGAAATCTTCGCCCACCATGATCACGCCGCCTCTGGGCCCCCGCAACGTTTTGTGGGTGGTAGAGGTAATGATGTGGCAGTGAGGAACGGGATTGTTCATGTGCCCCTTGGCGATCAACCCGGCAGGGTGGGAAATATCAGCCAAAAGAATGGCACCCACTTCGTCGGCAATGGAACGGAGGGTGGCATAATCCCAATCGCGGGCATAGGCCGACGCTCCGCAGATGATCATTTTCGGTTTTTCTTTCTGAGCCGTTTCCCGCACTTTATTGAAATCGATGGTGCCGGTTTCGGGCGATACGCCATAGAATGTTGGGCGGTACAATTTGCCCGAAAAGTTAACGGGTGAGCCATGGGTGAGGTGCCCACCATGACTCAAGTCAAATCCGAGAATGGTGTCCCCCGGTTTGAGGCACGCCAACATCACGGCCGCGTTCGCTTGAGCCCCCGAGTGAGGTTGAACGTTGGCCCAACCAACCCCGAACAATTCTTTCAGCCGATCGATAGCAATTTGTTCCACCTCATCCACCACTTCGCAGCCGCCGTAATAGCGCTTTTTAGGCAATCCTTCGGCGTATTTGTTGGTCAGTACCGAACCCATGGCCTGCATCACTTGGGAAGAGACAAAGTTTTCGGAGGCAATGAGTTCGATGCCGTGGCGTTGGCGCTCCAGCTCCCGGTGAATCAGGTCAAAAATGATCGAATCGGTTTTCATATCGTCTAAATTATGCGTTTTCTTCAAAAATAGTTACCAAATGGGCCAATGTTTCCACGGCTTTTTTCATGTCGCGAACCCCAATCCATTCGTGTTTGGAGTGAATGGCCTGCATGCCGGTGAAAATGTTCGGACAGGGTAAACCCATGTAGCTCATTCGGCTGCCGTCGGTACCGCCGCGAATGACTTCCCGAATTGGCGTTATTCCGGCGCGGCGAATGGCGGCTTCGGCATTGGCCACAATGGATGGATGCTGTTCCACCATTTTCCGCATGTTGCGGTATTGCTCTTTTTGTGTAAATGAAACGGAGGCTTGGGGATGTCGGTTAACCACCGTTTGAGCGAGCGTTTTCAACTTTTCACCGTGGGCCGCCAACTTATCATCGTCGAAATCACGAACGATGAATTCTGCATAAGCCCGTTCGGCAATGCCACCGATGGTGGTGGGATGCACAAACCCTTGGCGGCCGTCGGTCGTTTCCGGCGACCATTCATTTTTGGGCAATTCTGCAAGGATTTCGCCCACAATTTTCAAGGCATTCACCAAGGTATTTTTGGCATAACCGGGATGGGCAATCACCCCATCCACCACAATCTTTAGGTGATCGGCACTGAAGGTTTCATCTTCCAAAGAACCCAATTCACCACCGTCCAGGGTGTATCCAAAATCCGCTCCCAATTTCTTCAAATCCAACTTCTCGGTTCCCCTTCCCACTTCTTCATCGGGGGTAAAAAGAATTTTGATGGTTCCGTGCTTCACTTCAGGGTGATTCATGAGGAAATGAGCCAAATCCATGATTTCAGCCACGCCACTTTTATCGTCTCCGCCCAATAAAGTGGTTCCACTTGCGGTAATCACCTCGTTTCCGATGTGCTCCAACAAGTACGGATATTTTTCCGGAGTAATGATTTGGGCTGCATCGTCGGGCAAGGCGATGGATCCGCCCTGGTACGCGTGCAGCAGGGGTTTCACCCCGGTTCCGGAACAATCGGGGGCGGTATCAACGTGGGAACAAAAACAAATAACGGGTACTTGCTTGGTGGTATTGGATGGAATGCTGGCGTAAACGTAACCGTGTTCATCCATGTGGGCATCGGCAATTCCCATGGCACGAAGTTCTTCGGCTAGAAGCGAAGAAAGGTTCTTTTGTTTTTCAGTACTGGGAAAACTGCTGGAATTGGGATCGGCTTGGGTATCGATTTGAACGTACCGAAGAAATCGTTCCACTACGGTAAAAGAATAGCTCGAAATAAGGCTAGAAATCATGTTCAATTTTTTTTGTAAAGGTACTTGAAAATGCCATCAATCCACAAAAAGAACGGGATAGAGTTTGTGGGTTTGCTCGTAGTACGGACTGTGAGAATACACCCACCACAAAGCAGCGGAGCCATCTTTCTCCCATTCCGGATGTTTCTTTTTCTCTTGTTCGAACGCTGCTTTATCCTTCGGATTCCGATTCAACCACTCTTCTGCTAAATCCTCAAAAACGTAATCGGAGAAGTATTCCTTTTGCTGAAGAACTTCATCGAAAAATCCCCAAGCAAAATAACTGTCGTTGGCACGCGGATGAAGGGTTTCCATGAGCAGGCGGGCGGTGGAGGGAGTCGTTTTGATCCAACAATCTCCCGCCCGCAGCTGTTGTTCCCTTTCCAACCATTGAATGGAAATTTTGGAATGCAAATAATGCCCTTCATAAGGCGATTTCCCGGTTTGGAAATCCATCAATTTGGCCATTCTTCCCTTCACGAGTGTATCTTGAAGAATCCATTGAATGGCCGAAGAATCCAAAGCCAGCGCCAAGGGAACAATTCGTTCCAACACTTCGCTCCAAGCTACCGGAATCACAAAAGCAGAAGGAATCCTATCGGAATCGGTGGGGTGGGCGTAAGAATAATTCGCAATTTTTCGGGTCCACGTTTTGCTGCGGTTGTACCTCAATCGAGGTGCGCCAGTGATCGCACTGGGTACCGTTTCGGCTTCGTAACCGGTAAACTTCAATTCATCTTTCTTGCCATAATGAACCGTCCAATTGAACGGGAATATTTCTTTTGGAAGATGTTGTACGGGGGCAGGGATACTCTTGCGTTGATCGAGTAAACTCTGAATCCCTGCTTCTAAAAAGGCCAACGTGGCATCTACCCGTTCATCGAACGGTTTCAGCATGTGGGTTTCAATGGTGTATCCCGGAATATCGAGCACCGAAGTGAAACCCGTGGCGAATCGCGGTCCTTCTACAAAGCAAGTAATGCCCGAATCGGGGGTTTCCTGCAAGGTATTCACGTAAGGAACCGTTCCATATTTGGCAGGAATTTTTCGAAGGATGGCTGGAGTGAGCGATTCGTGCATCCATTTTCCCCGCTGGCTATTCATTTTGTTCCATTGGGTTTCGATGTAGGTAAGCGTAGCAGGATAATCAGCCCCGTTGGAAGTATGGGTATCGAAAAACAAGTGAGGTTGGAAGGAAGCGATGAATCGGGTTAGACTCTGGGCTTCTTTGGAATCTTGTTTGATGAAATCGCGATTGAGATCGAGGTTTTTGGAATTTCCTCGGAAACCGTACTCCGCAGGTCCGTTTTGGTTGGCCCTGGAATGGGCACTTCGGTTCAAACACCCGCCAATGTTGTACACGGGAACGATCGCCAAAGTGAAATGCTCGCCGTTTTTCCAGGTGGTTTGGCCCTTTAGAACGTTTTCGGCCAACCTCATGCTGGCGTTGATTCCTTCGGGTTCGCCGGGGTGAATGCCGTTGTTGACCAACACCCGGATGGGCGGTAAATTGGATGTATTTTTATCGAGCGGTTCCTGAAGGTTGGGAATAATGATGAAAACCCGAAGCGGCAGCCCGGCGTCGGTAGGTCCGATGGAATCCCAACGGGTTTTGTGAGGATACCGTTCGTGGAGCTGTTGGTAAAACCCTACGATTTGGGCGTAAGTTGGAGTGGTGTTTCCGGCAGAAAACGGGTTGAAATTTTGGGCCGTTAAGCCAAAAGAAGCAAAGAGGAAAAAGAGAAAGCCGATTATTTGGCTTTGATGGGGATGCGCACTTGCGTCATTTCCCACATCATGGAGAGGGTGTAATTTTTCCCGTCGGGATCGATTTTGATGGTAAAGGGTTCCCATTCTACATCTGTTTTTTGGGTTTTCACATCAAATCTACACAAATCTTGCTCGAAATCGTAATCGAAAGATCCCCATAATCCCAATTGTTTTGAAACGATGATGGTCCAAGAATTGGAACGAGGAATGGCGAACAAGGAATACGTTCCTGCTGGGATTTTCTTTCCTCCCATGGTGATGGGTTTGGAAACGGTAAGTTCAGTCGCCTCATTGGCGCCCAAGCGCCAAACCTTTTCAAAGGGAACCAATTCCCCAAAAATCGTACGCTCGTTTTTATGCGGCTGAGAATAGACCACTTTAACGTAAGCATTTCCAGCATTGATCTTGGCAATGGTTACTGGAGATTTTCTAGGAGCAACGGGACCTTGAGCAAAGGCCATCGATCCCATCAAAAGAAATAGAAATCCAAAAAGAAAACGCATCATCAAAAAATTTAGCGACTCCGGAGGGACTCGAACCCCCAACCCTCAGAACCGGAATCTGATATTCTATCCATTGAACTACGGAGCCAAATTGTGGTGCAAATATAGCGCATTTAAGCGGGAAATTTGACCTTCTTTCTTCTATTTTAGCAGCTTTCGATCCATGTAAAAGGTACCAAAAGGAATAAAGCTAGAAACGAATAAAAACCAAATTAGCGTTGTGAACTTCCATTGATGCGTTCGAGCATAGTTAACGCTAAGCACCAAAAAAACAACAAAGAAGATTCCATGAATTTGGCCGATCCATTTCACCAAAGTAGGATCTTTCAAAAAATACTTGATGGGTACGGCAATGCCAACCAAAAGAATGTATGAAATTCCTTCTACGGCAGCCATGGCACGTAATCGGGCGCGATCGTTGCTTAACATGTGGAAATTATGGGAATTTGGGGAATTTCTTGAAATCGGGTTTGCGCTTCTCTAAGAAAGCTTTACGTCCTTCTTGCGACTCCTCGGTGAAGTAATACAACAACGTTGCATTTCCCGCCAATTCCTGAATCCCTGCTTGCCCATCCAATTCGGCGTTCAATCCCATTTTGATCATGCGCAAGGCCAACGGACTTTTTTCCATCATTTCATTGCACCATTGTACGGTTTCATCTTCCAATTGTTCGAAGGGAACCACGTGATTCACCAATCCCATATCCAACGCTTGTTGAGCAGAATATTGGCGGCAGAGGAACCAAATTTCTCGGGCTTTTTTCTGACCAACAATGCGTGCCAAGTAAGAAGAACCAAATCCGCCATCGAACGAACCAACTTTAGGGCCGGTTTGACCGAAGATGGCGTTTTCTGAAGCGATGGAAAGATCACAAACCACTTGCAAAACGTGTCCGCCACCAATGGCAAATCCGTTCACCATGGCCACCACCGGCTTGGGGATGGAACGAATAAGGCGTTGCAAATCCAAAACGTTGAGGCGTGGAACCCCGCTTTCGTCTTTGTAACCGCCAATGGTTTTGATGTTTTGATCTCCCCCAGAGCAGAAAGCTTTGTCGCCCGCTCCGGTGAGAATAACGGTATAAATGTCTTGACTTTCCCGGCAGATAACCATGGCATCGCACATTTCCATCACCGTTTTGGGGGTGAAAGCGTTGCGGTAGCGTGGTCGGTTAATGGTAATTTTTGCAATCCCTTCGTGGTATTCGAAAAGGATTTCGGAGTATTCCTTAATAGGTGTCCAAATTCGTGTTGTAGCCATCTTCTTCGTGATTTCGGTACGCAAAAGTACTCTCTAACGCGGAATCTTCTTCCACTTTTGGGGAATAAGATTCGGAACGATGGGAACGGGTGGGCGCATTGTTGCCCCTACGGTGAATGGATTTGATGTAATTGTTCAAACGAACCAAGTACTGCTCAATCTCTTCTTGGTAATACTCGAACGTTTCGAGGGGAAGAAATCCGCGAGACAATGCTTTTTGAAGCAAGGTTTTCGCCACCAATACTTGTCCTTTGCACTCGTGAATGTGTTTGAGTTTTTCCGCACTTTGGTATTGCCCGTAACCCAAGGATAAATGAACGGCCCAAGCATCGAAAGATTGACGCGTTTGGTTGCGGATTTCGGTTGCTTCTCCGTCCCAATCTTGAGTAAGTTTCCAGATTTCATCGGCCAATTCCATGGCCTTTTGATACACTTGTAAGTCTTCTAAATTCATGCGGTGTGTTTTTCTCAAAAGCGTGATGATCAGGAAATTGGAATTCCCGAGTCGCCTACTTTTGGAAAGAAACCACCAAGAGCCTCAAAGGTTTGAGGGTGATGCAAAATTTTAAAATGTCCCAATTGATGGGTGATGTACAATTTGGAGTTTTTCCATCCTTGGTGGATGAATTCCGCATTTTTAAGGGATACCTGATCGTCGTTCTCGTCGTGAATAATCAAGCCATCGCACCAGATGGTTTGGGAAAGGCTGGCCGCGGATACGCTTTCGAGGGTGGTGTTGAATTTGTTTTCGGTGTACTCCATGGTGGTGGCTAACAAATGGGCGCTCCAACCAAATTTTTTCCCGAATTGAGTCATGGCATCAGCCACGGAAGAGGGTGCTGCAATGGTGGCCATTTGAAAGAACCGTTGCCCCATGGATTGAGATAAAATGAGGGAAGCGCCGCCCAAACTGTGCCCGATGGCCATCACCATGTGATATTCTTCTTGAAGGAAGTTGATGGTTTCTGAAAACGCCAACAATGAACAGGTGTTCCCCGAACTTTTTCCGTGGCCTGGCGCATCGAAACTGATGGGGTGATACCCCCGATCGCGCAACCACAGCGCCAAGCTACCCATCTGGGTTCCTCGTCCACTCCAGCCGTGCACCAACAAAATTTTCGGACCATTTCCGCCCCAATCGTACACCGCGATGCGGTGATTCCGATGCTCCAAAAACAGCTTTTTCGCATGTTTCATCTGCTCCTTTTCTTTGGGATGTTGCTTCATGCTGAAAGGCGTTAAAAACAACCGCAAAGCCAAGGGCGCCATTAACTTAGGGAATGGTCGTCCGAAAAGTTTTACCAATAGTGCAGCAAAAACAAAAAACAGAGAAGGAGGATTCATGCAGTGGCTCAAAAGTAATCGCTCCAAACCAGCATTCACGGCCCGGAAGCCCCCCCTTAACAAACGGTGGAATTCTTTAACGATTCTTTGGAAGCACAAAATCCCACTTCGGTTAGAGAATCATTTTTTATTCCCGCCCTTCATTTGTATTTTCGAGCCATGGAAACAGTTGTGAGTGGGATTCGCTCCACCGGGCGATTGCATTTAGGAAATTACTTCGGAGCTATTAAAAACTTCATTACCATGCAGCAAGAAAATCGCTGCTACTTCTTCATTGCCGATTATCACGCCCTCACTACCCACCCCGATCCCAAAGCGTTGTCTGCCAGCGTACGTTCGGTTCTGGCCGAATACTTGGCCTGCGGCATCGATCCCAACACCGCAACCATTTACCGCCAAAGCGATCTCGTTGAAACCTTCGAGTTGTACCTGGCACTCAACATGCAAGCGTACATGGGTGAGCTGATGAAAACCACCTCCTTCAAAGACAAAGCGCGCAAACAACCTGAAAATGTGAACGCCGGGTTGTTTACCTATCCCGTTCTCATGGCGGCCGACATTCTCATCCACAAAGCCCACAAAGTGCCCGTTGGGAAAGACCAAGAGCAACATTTGGAAATGACCCGAACGTTTGCCCGCCGCTTCAACCATTTCCATGGCGTAGATGTATTCCCAGAACCCATCGCTTACAACTTTGGAAAGCAGTTGGT